>JAAYAV010000390.1 GCA_012719195.1 Anaerolineae bacterium
GACGCCGGCCGCCATCGGCTTCCCGACACTACCGTCCACCGGATCAAGCTCGGCTTGATAGTGGCCTTGGTGGGCTGCACGGTGGTGGCGCAGAGCCTCTTCCTCATCGCCCTCCGCCAGGCCACCGGTCCGGCCGCCTTCACCCACGACGGCGGGGTGATCCAGACCGAGGCGGCCCTGGACATGCTGCTGGCGGGCGAGAACCCCTATGCTGAGGACTACCTGGACACCCCCCTGGCCGAGTGGGGCTTGGAGAAGCGAACGGCCCTGTACCACTACCCCTACCTGCCTTGGACGCTGCTGTCCAGCATTCCGGCCAAGCTTCTGATCGAGTCCGCCCTGGGCTGGTACGACCAGCGCTTCGTGTATCTGGCCCTCTTCGCCCTTACGCTGGCGCTGCTTCCTGGGCTGGCCGCCGGCCGCACCGCCGCGCGGATGCTCCTGATGGTGGTGGCGCTGAACCCCATCATGGGCAACGATATCATCTTCGGGATGAACGACTCGTTCGTCCTGGCGTGGATGGTCTTCTCGTTGTGGCTGCTTCGCCGGGGGCGCACCCGTCTCGCGGCCGGTGTACTTGGGCTCGCCCTGGCGAGTAAGCCCACGGCCTGGTTCCTGGCCCCCTTCTACGCCCTCTACCTGGTGCGTGGCTGCCCGGGTGTCGGGGCCGCCTTGCGGCGGATCGTCCGGGAGGCGTGGCCGGCTGTCGTCGTCTTCGCCATCCTCGTACTGCCCTTCGCCGCCTGGGATCCGGCCGCCTTCTACGACGACGTCTGGGCCTGGAGCGCCGGCACCTCATCCACGCCCTATCAGATCCGCGGCTGGGGGTTGAGCAACCTGGTGCTGGCCCTGGGCCTGGTCGAATCGGACCAGAGCTACTTCCCCTTCTGGATCATACAGGCCCTCGTGTGCGCGCCGGCGCTCGCGCTCCTGATGCGAAGGCTGTGGCGAGAGCCAAGCATCGCCTCCGTCTGGTACGGCACGGCGATGCTGTTCGGGCTCTATTCCTTCACCTCTCGCTTCTTCAACGAGAACTACGTCGGCTTCCTGGTCGCCCTGCTGGCGATGTCTGCCCTTAGCGACGCCGGAGCCGACCCAGGGTGTGCGTCGACTGCTAGGCCGGTCCCAGAAGCAGCCCGGTCCGAGTGATCTCCGCCCGGGCCGAGTCGAACCCCAGCGCCGCAACCAGGTCATCCGGCCGGCCGGTCGCTTCGGGCGAATGACGGAGTCGGGCCGCAAGCAGCGCCACCCTCGGATCCGGCACCGACAGGTCCAGCAGCAGCGGCCGCAGGTCTACCTCACGCACGCGCTTGCCCCGCTCCACCCGCAAAGGGAGGCTGGTTGCCGCTAGAGCGGTCTCCACCGCCTCCGCCAACGAGCCGGCCTCGGCGCCGTGGAGGACAATCTCGTAGTCGGCCGCCAGCATCCGGGCAGGAAGCGAGCGCTGCCGGCCAACAACCGGCTGCACCGACTCGATGGTCAGCCCCGGGACAGCCTGCTCCTGCAGAGCCGCCAGCAGCGCGTCCGCGTCCCACTCCTCGGTCAGCTTCACCTCGAGAAGATCGGCACGGGAGAGCACTCCGACCGGTAGCGGCGCCGCGAAGGTGAGGCTGGGACGAGGGTTGAACCCTTGCGAGTGCGCCACCGGCAGGCGGGCACGCCGCAGTAGGCGCTCCCACATCCGCATCAGATCGAGATGCGAGATGTACCTGACTTCCTTGCCGCGCGAGAAGCGCACCTCATAACCGTAGCTCTCTTGGCCGGTCATTCCCAGCACCTCACCCCGTAGGCGTCGGACACGCCGCACCCCGAGCACCGCTCGAAGCAATCGGGCGTGACGCCTGGCTCCTCTGCCCGGCGCCACTCCCGCTCCAGGTGCGTCCGACTGACGCCTGGGTCGATATGATCCCAGGGGAGCGGCTCGTCCAAGTCGCGGCCGCGGCGGGCGAACTGGTCGCCATCCACACCGCACTCGACGAGGGCTTGCTGCCAGGCGTCAGCTCGGAACTGATCCTCCCACGGATCGAGGCGCGTCCCTAGTTCCCAAGCGCGCCGGATCACCGGGCCCAGCCGACGATCGCCGCGGGCCAGCAGAGCCTCTACGTACGTGGCTGAAGGCGCGTGCCAAGAGAACTCCAAGCCACCGCCGCGCAAGCCCTGCCGCAACCACGCCTGGCGTCGCTCCAGGTCCTCCTCGGCGATGAGGGGCGCCCACTGGAAGGGCGTGTGCGGCTTGGGAACGAAGGTACTGACGCTCACCGACACCTTGGCCCGCTTGCCATGGAAGCGCCGCCCGACGGCCAGCACCTGGCGGGCCAGAACGGGTATGGCGGCCACGTCCTCATCGGTCTCTGTGGGGAGACCTACCATGAAGTAGAGCTTCAGGCGCTGCCAGCCCCGGCTGAAGGCCGCTTCGGCCACCTGCATCAGGTCGTCCTCAGTGACCTTCTTGTTAATGACGTCCCGCAGGCGCTGCGTCCCCGCCTCCGGCGCGAAGGTGAGGCCGGTGCGACGCTTGCCCTGCACCTTGTCCGCCAGCGACACTGAGAACGAGTCCAGTCGCAGCGAGGGCAGCGAGACGGCGACGCGGTCGCCGAAGCACTCTTGCAGCCGGTCCAGCAGCGTCTCGATGGGGCGGTAGTCGCAGGTGCTGAGTGACAGCAGGCCCAGTTCGTCGTATCCGGTGTTGTCCAGAATGGCGGCGGCCGCATTGACCACCTCCTCCACCGGTCGTTCCCGCACCGGGCGGTAGATCATGCCCGCCTGGCAGAAGCGGCAGCCCTGCCCACAACCGCGGCGTACCTCGACCACCGCTCGGTCGTGCACCGTCTCCACGTAGGGAACGATGGGGCGCTCCGGTGGCGGGGGGAGGGGGTTCACTATCCGCGCCGACACCTTGGCCGACACATCCTCCTCCTTCGGCGTGAGCCCGGCGTAGCGGCCATCGGTGTCGTACCGGGCCTCGTACAGCCAGGGGACGTACACCCCCGGCAGCGATGCGGCTGCCCGGAGAAAGCGGTGGCGCGATTCGGCGGCGGTGGTCCCCTCTCCGGCCGCTCGGCTACGGTGCTCCAGCAGGAGCGCGGCGAGTTCGGGTAGGAAGCCCTCCCCATCGCCCACCAGTATGAGGTCGAAGTACTCCGCCACCGGCTCCGGATTGTAGCAGGCGCTGCCGCCGCCGATGATCAGCGGGTGAGAGGCGTCGCGCTCCTGGGCCAGGGCGGGGATGCCGGC
>JAAYAV010000053.1 GCA_012719195.1 Anaerolineae bacterium
CCGACATTGCTACTGCCTCCTAGCTGGCCCGCGTGGCCGTCCGCTGTGCCGGGAGAGGGGTTATCTCTCACCCCGAAAGACCGGACCGCTGCGGGCCGCGTGCTGCTGTTGATCCGCGTTGACTAGTCTAGGGCAATCACGCACAATTGGCCATCTCACCGGGGGAGTAGAGGTGAGCAGACCGAATCCCACCTCGACGGCCCGCACTGGTCAGCTCGTGGCAGTCACGGTGCTTGCCAACCTTCTCATCACGGGCCTGGTGGTGGTGGCTCTACGCTGGCCCAGCTCGGAACCGATCCGCCTGATCGAGCCGGCACCGTCGGTGCCGGCGTTGGTGGGTGAGGGGGAGATCGGCGTCGAGCGAGCGGTGCAGTCGCTGGACCTCGCGGCCATCGACTCGAGCAACTCCACTCTAGTAGACATAAATGCCGCGTCAGCCACCGACCTGGACGCCCTGCCCGGTATTGGGCCCACCCTGGCCGGTCGGGTCATCCGGTACCGGGAGGAGCACGGCCCCTTCAGTACAATCGAAGAACTGATGAACGTTCAGGGGATCGGTACCGCCACCTTGGACAAGATGCGTGGTCTCATCACCGTGAGGTGATGCGAATCATGTTCGGTCCGCAGACACCGAAGCAGGGGAAGGAAGGCACAAATGGAGCTGTTCCTGGACACCGCCAAGATAGACGAGATCCGGCGCGCCCTCGACTGGGGCATACTCGACGGAGTCACCACCAACCCGACCCACATCGCTGCCACCGGGCGCCGATTCCGAGAGGTAGTGGAGGAGATCTGCGCCCTGGTGCCGGGACCGGTCAGCCTTGAGGTGGTGGGCACCACCGCAGACCAGATGGTGGCCGAGGCGCAGGACCTCGCCAGGATCGGCCCCAACGTGGTCGTGAAGATTCCCACCATCGAGGAGGGCATCAAGGCGACGACCAGGCTGACGCAGATGGGCATCAAGACCAACCTGACTCTCGTCTTCAGCGCGGCTCAGGCGCTGCTGGCGGCCAAGGCCGGCGCCACCTACGTCAGTCCCTTCGTGGGGCGGCTGGACGGCATCGGCCACTCGGGATCGGAAGTCGTAGGGCAGATCAAGACCATCTACGACAACTACGGCTACGACACCAAGATCATCGTCGCGGCCGTCCGCCACCCGATGCACATTCTGGAGGCGGCGCTGATCGGGGCGCAGGTGGTGACCTCGCGCCTCGACATCCTCGAGCAGCTCTTCCACCACCCCATGACTGATGCGGGCCTCGAGCAGTTCCTGGCCGACTGGGCCAAGGTGCCGCAGTGAGCGCGGAGGTCCAGCTCGTTCCGGCCCGCCACCTGGAAAGCACCCTCCTGAAGGCGACAGCCACCGCCGAGCAGATTGATGCCCTCTGCGACGAGGCGGTGGCTCTGTCCATGTTGGGAGTCTGCATCATGCCGGGCTGGGTCCGGCGGGCGGCACGGCGACTGGCCGGGTCGGGCGTGATGGTCGTCGCCGTAGCCGGTTTCCCCCTCGGCAGCACCACCACGAGCACCAAGGTGGTCGAGGCGGCCGGCGCCATAGACCTAGGCGCGGCCGAGGTGGACATGGTGCTCAACGTGGGAGCGCTGCTCTCGGGGGATCACCGGCTGGTGGAGGCGGACGTTGCCGCCGTGGCGGTTGCTTGCCACACACGCGGGGCGCGTCTCAAGGTGATCCTGGAGATGGGCTACTTGAGCGAAGAGGAGAAGCAAGCGGCCTGCCGATTGGCGGTGTCGGCGGGAGCCGACTTCGTCAAGACAAGCACCGGCTTCGGTGCGGGCGGGGCCACCATCGAGGATGTGTCCCTGTTACGCCGCTTGGCGCCGGCAGGCGTAGGGGTGAAAGCGGCTGGAGGCATACGAGACCTGGAGAGCGCGACGGCCATGCTGCGAGCCGGTGCGGATCGTATCGGTACCAGCGCCGGCGGCTCGATCGCGCAGGCAGCAGCGAGACTGGGAGGATAGCGGTAATGGAGCAGATGGGAAGGCGCGTTTTCGGTGGGCTGAAGCTGTTTGACCCGGCCGAGGGAACCACGGTCTATGAGCCGACTGGATCCGGTAAGGGCTACTGGGTCGGGGCTCCCGGCGCCATCTACGATGACGAGACTGAGCGGTTCTACCTGTACCACCGGGTCCGCGAGCCGCGGCCGGTGCGGGGTAAGGAGTGCCACATCAGTGTCAGCGAGGACGGCGTCAGTTTCCGTAGCGTCTGGGTAGCGACGCAGGCCGAACTCGAGACGACCTCCATGGAGCGAGCCTCGCTCTTCCGCACGCCGGAGGGAAAGTGGCGGCTGTACCTTTCCTACGTGGGCCCCGACGGCAAGTGGCGAATAGACCTGGTGGAGGCGGCTCGCCCGGAGGAGTTCGACGTCCGCACGCGGCGTCCAGTGCTCGCCGCGGCCGACGTAGACAGCGAAGGCGTCAAGGACCCCTGGGTGGCCATGGTAGGGCCGCTGTACTACATGGTGGTGAGCTATGCGCCCCGCCCGAAACGAGTCAGTGAGCAGGGCGCCCAGTCCATGCACGCCACCGGAGACGTGTACAACACCGGCCTCACCAAATCCAGCTCCGGTCTCGCCCTAAGCGAGGACGGAGTCAACTGGCGCTGGCAAGGCGAGCTCTATGCGCCCGCCGCCTTGGGGTGGGACTCCTGGTGCAGCCGTCTGGGAAGCATTATCTACGTGCCGCCGGTGTACTGGGGCTTCTACGACGGCGCCGCCGATCTGAGCGAGAACTACGAGGAGCGCTGCGGCCTCTGTGTGTCCACCGACCTGCGGCACTTCCAGCGCGTCACGACCAGCGGTCCCGCCCTTGCCTCGCCCTACGGCTGTGTCCGCTACGTAGAGGCGATCCACGCCCGCGGCGCCTACTGGTTCTACTATGAGTACACCCGCGAAGACGGCTCGCACGAACTGCGGGTGAGCCGGGTGGACGCCTCGTGAGCCTGCGTGTAGGAGTTATCGGCGCCGGGCGCATGGGCCAGGAACATTTGCGCCGCCTGGCCGCCATCGAAGGGGCGGTTGTGACCGCCGTTGCCGACGCCATCCTGCCGCTGGCGGAGCAGCAGGCCTCGGCACATGGCGCCCGCGCCTTCGCTGATCCGGCCGACCTCGTGCGCTCAGGGGTGGACGCGGTAGTGATCGCCACCCCGGGCAAGCTGCATCGCGCCCACGTCGAGCTGGCGCTGGCAGCGGGCCTCCCGTTCCTGCTGGAGAAGCCGGTCGCCATCGCCATGGACGACGCTTTGGCTATCCGAGACGCCGCTGATCAGGCCGGGGTGATTACGGCGGTGGGGTATCAATGGCGCAACCTGGAGACGATCCCTTTCGCCCGCTCTGCCCTGGACGGCCAAGCCGTCACCATGGCAAACGCCACCTGGTACTGGACTACGCCGCTCGTTGCCTGGATCGCCGATCGCGACCAAGGGGGCGGCCAGATGGTGGACCAGGTCACGCATCTGCTGGACCTGATGCGCCACCTCGTGGGCGAGATCGGCTCGGTCGACGCCCGGTACTCCACCCGGGCCCGTGGCGGCCAGCCCGGCTTCAACAACTGGGACTCCTCGGCCGTGCTGCTGCACTTCGAGACCGGTGCGGTGGGGGTGGTGCAGGCCACCTACGCGCTGTTCGCCGACTGCCCGATCCCGGTTATGCTCGACGTGATCTCCCGCGACTTGTTGGTACGCATCACCTCAACCCAAGTGGAGGTTCACCGGCCCGGCTCCTCCACTACCGCCCGCGCCAAAGGGCGCTGGGGGCTGGACCTGGACCGCCGCTTCGTGGAGGCGGTGCGGACCGGCGACCGGAGCCTGGTGCTCTGCGACGTCGCTGAGGCGACGCGGTCGCTGGCTGTGTCGCTGGCGGCGAACCGGAGCGCAGCTTTGGGGCGGCCGGTGGAGGTGGCGGAAGTCCTGCGGTAAGCAAAGTTTGCTGCCCGCAGCCGGTCGCTCGGGCGCACTCCAGTGACGCCGGTGTGCACCGGCTGGTGGCGCGTCCGAGTCGACGCCGGCGGTCGGGCCCTGGACTTCACTGGGCGAGGCCGTTCCTGGGGCCGCTCGTCTGCCCAGATGGACGATCGGGCACCGGTCGGCGATTTGCGGGCGTTTGACACCCGTATGTGACCGCGTCTACAATGTATGGTGCGTAGAATAATGGCTGTGTCTGCAGCCATCTGTGAACGAACGCACGGAGGCTAGAATGGCTCAAGGCGCCGACTGGAAGAAGAGACGCGCGACGATTGGCTCGATGGATGTTGAGTTGGGCAAGCGTACCCGTCTGACCCGGTTGCTCTACCAGACCGGTCTGAAGAACGGCACTCTGCTTCTCCTGCCCATCGACCAGGGCCTGGAGCACGGCCCGATCGACTTCTTCTCGAACCCTGATGCCGCCGACCCAGAGTACCAGGCGAAACTCGCTCTGCAGGGGAACTACAACGGTATCGTCTACCACATCGGGCTGGCGAAGAAGTACATGCGCAACTACGCCGGTAGGGTGCCCCTCGTCCTCAAGATCAACGGCAAGACGACTGTCCCGTCTGATGCCGAGGCCTTCTCGCCGGTGGACGCCACGGTGGAAGACGCTGTTCGACTGGGTGCCGATGCCGTGGGCTACACGCTCTACGTCGGTTCGCCCGCGCAGGACCGTGACTTCCTGCAGTTCACCAAGATTCGCACCGAGTGCGACCGCTACGGCATGCCCCTGATCGTGTGGGCATACCCGCGCGGCTCCGCCATCGAGGCCAAGGGCGGACGGGACAGCATCTACGCGGTGGACTACGCCGCTCGCGTTGCCTGCGAACTGGGCGCCGACATCGTCAAGCTTAACGTCCCCGAGTATGACGCCGCCAAGGCAGCCAACTGCCCGAAGCCGTACGACAAGCTGGCGCTCAGCTATCGTGAGGGCGTAGCCAAGGTCGTAGAGTCGGCCGGCCGCACGATGGTCCTGTTCTCCGGTGGCAGCAAGATGGGCGACGATGATCTGCTGGAGAAGGCGCGCATAACCATGGAAGAAGGCGCCACCGGCCTCATCTTCGGCCGCAACATGTGGCAGCGCCCCCTGGCCGACGGCATCGCCATCACCAAGCAGGTACAGACGATCCTAAGAGACTTCGGCCTGCGCCGCTAGACTCGCGCGCTGGGCTAACCTCGAAGGGGCGACTAAGGTCGCCCCTTCGTGCTGTGTCGCCTCGGGCTCAGCCGGCACACCTTCGTCGCCCGTCGCAGCTCCAACACTTCCACCACGCTTCCGCAAAGCAGCATGGCGGCCATGGCGGACGCCACCCCAGTCGACAAGAGCAGGCCGGCAGGGGTCTCGCTGGCCCAGCCTGGTCACGGCGCAGACAGCGTCGAACGCTATCGCCACATGGTACCCTGGAATCTCCACCATCCGCGCGGTGCCATACAGCCGCACGTGGCGCTCGTAGCGGAATTGCGCTGACCTCGGGCCGTCGGCTTGCGCCTCGCCTCCTCAGCCACCGGCATGCCGCCTTCCTGGGCCGACTTGCGGGCCGAGCGCAGACCACGGCCGGCCCCTTGCGTGCTAGCGATCGCGTGATTCGGTACGGCCTGCGCAGCGGCTCCAACCGGTGGCAGAGTGAAGGTGCTGGACTAGACGGGACCGGTCCCAGACCCGCACAGGCGCGCACTGGGGACCGCCACATGGCACGCAAGTTGCACAATCGTGAGGGGACTCCCTCCAACCGCGCGAGTCAGTGCTAAGCGAGGTACCGACCGTTCATGCAGAGCAGCCTGTCAACACGACGAGACGGTCTCCGGTCCAGTGCCGACTTAATGCCAAGCGATACCCCGCGGAAGGCGGACGGCGGGACGCTGGTCCGCATCCTAGCCCAACTGAGCGACAAGGCCGACAATGACCCCCTGGTTCGCAGGCGCGTACAGAGCCTGATCCGAGTCGCCTACGGGTTGCCCTCCAGCGAGGGGGGCTCACCGTCGCACAACCCGCTCCTGTTGGGCGCCGAGACGGTCAAGGGATTGACTCTCGGTGTTGCCGCGCTCACGGCGGCTCAGCAGCGCGACCTCGCCGTCGACGACCACTGGCAGCACGCCATCGCCACCGCCCTGACGGCTCGGGAACTCGCCCGGCGAGTGGGCGTGCGGGACCGCGATCGTGCCTTCGTAGCGGGCTTCCTTCACGACATCGGGTTGCTCGTTCCGCCGGCTACGGAGTTGGCTGCCGTTACAGACGCTCGCCATCTCCCCGACCATCCCGCGACGTCGGCGCTGCTGACCGAGCGATGGGGCCTAGCGCCCGAACTTGCGCAGGCCATCCGGGACCATCACGATGCCCAGCTGCCCTACGTGATGGGGCAGGCTGCTCTCCTGACGCGCACGCTCCAGGTAGCCGACTGGTTGGCCGGAACCCAGGCGATCGCTTCTCCGGGCGACCCAGCCGCACACAGCGGCGCACCGTCAGCCCGAGCCGATCTGCGGCTCGACGATGACGCCCTGGAGCAGCTTTGTCTGGGCTTGGGCCGGCGAGTGTCCCAGGTCTGCGACGCGCTCGGGCTCAAGGCCGTATCTGAGGACCTGGCTGCTCGAGCGCTCTTCCGTCTGCAGCTCCGTCGGGCTGGGGCGGACGCAATGCAGGCGCACGAGAGCTCTCGCCAGACGGCCGACGCTCCTTTGGCCGCGCTCATCGGTCGGGTGGCAGAGGCACTTCTGGAGTGCACGAGCGACCAGGAGCGCCTGACGGCATACTGCCTGGCCGCCGTGGGCCGGCTCGGAGTAGAGCGGGTGCGTTGTGGTCTCTCCGTCTCTGGCGGCGAGGCGATGGCGGTGAGCTGTGCTGCCGCTGACCCCGGCACCGCCCAACCGGAACTCCGGTGCATGTCCCTCGAGGCTTGGCGAGCTATAGTCGAGGACCGCGTGTCGACCGGTTGTGTCGGCCACGCCTTCCTGGCGCTGGGCGATGGTCGCCGCCTCGATCTGCTCGTCCGCGTGGATCCCCACACCGATCGCGACGCCGTCATGAGCGACCTGGACATTGCTCTGCGCCTGCTTGGGCTCGCCCTGGGGCAGCTGACAGCCACTCCCTCGAGGGAGCCGGCGAATGGCGAGGGTACCGCAGCCGCGTCTGGTGAGAGCCAGCCGGCGTCAACCGCCAGTCAGAACGATGCCCTACGCATCTTGGGCGAGATGGCCGGGGGTGCGGCCCACGACGTCAACAACGCCCTGGCGGTGGTGCTCGGGCAGGCGCAGCTGGGGCAAGTGGCAGAGTCGGTGCTGGAGGCACGGGGCCACTTCGCCGCCATCGAACGGGCTTCACGTGACTGCGCCTCCATGGTGCGTCGCCTACAGGAGTTCGCCCGCAACTCCCGCCGGCCTCGCGTCGTCGGCGATGTGGACCTGGCGGCTTTAGCCAGGGAGACGCTCGAACTGACTCGGCCGACTTGGAAGGACGGTGCCCAAAGGCGGGGCGCCTCCATAAGGACGGTGCTGGACCTACCTGCGCCGGTTCCGGTGAAGGCCGACGCCGGTGCCTTGCGACAGGTGGTGACGAATCTGATTCTGAACGCCTTGGACGCTATGCCCGCTGGCGGCACGCTTAGCCTTAAGGCCTGGTCGGACGGCAAGCATGCTCAGCTGTCGGTGTCGGACACGGGCGCTGGAATGAGCGAAGACACGCTCTCCCGGGTCTTCGAGCCCTTCTTCACCACCAAGCGTGAAGAGGGGACAGGCCTGGGCCTAGCAGTATCCAAGCGGATCATTCACGAGTATGATGGCGACATCCGGGTTACCAGCCGGCCCGGGCTAGGCTCGGTGTTCACCATCTCCTTGCCTTGTGCTGACCAAACCGCCGAAGCGCGTCCCACTGAACCCGCGACTTCGCTCCAACGAGCACTCCGGGTTCTGCTCATTGATGATGAGCCACAGGTGCGAGAGGTGCTCATCCGAATGTTGCGCCTCGACGGGCACCAGGCGGTAGCGGCCTCAACCGCGAGCGAGGGGCTGGATCTGCTGGAGCAGGAGAGCTTCGACCTCGTGATGACAGACCTCGGGCTGCCCGACATGCCGGGGTGGCAACTGGCGCGTGCGGCCAAGGACGGTGATCGCCACGTTCCTGTGATCCTGGTCACCGGCTGGACCGAGGACGGAGATCGTCCCGCTCCAGTGGAGGGAGTGGACGCCGTCCTTGCCAAGCCGTTCGGTATGGTAGAACTGCGCCGAGTAGTGAAGGCGGCCACCGATGGTTGTGTAGAGAGGGACTGTCCCGATCTCGCCCGGTGACTCCGGCGGCACCTACAAGGAGGAGCACTTGATCACTCAGAAGAAAAGGGATGAGGCAGTCGCCCGCGCCCTAACGTTCTTTGAGACCGCGAGCATCGCACTGACCGACGACGAGATGCAGCGCATAGAGGTGGCGGACTTCGGCCTCGGTCGCCTGGACGAGGTCGGCCTGGAGTTGCTCACCTACGTTAACACCGAGCGCGTCTGCGCCAAGGAACTCATTCTCTTCCCCTGGCAGATCTGCCCCGAGCATCGGCATCCGGCCGTAACAGGTGAGCCGGGCAAGGAGGAGACCTTCCGCTGCCGCTGGGGAGAAGTCTACCTGTACGTCCCGGGACCGCGAACGGCCGACCAAAAGGGGAAGCCGCCGGCGGATCTCGCGGAACACATGACCGTCTGGCATGAGGTGATCTTGCGGCCCGGTGACCAGTACACCCTCTCGCCCGACACGCGGCACTGGTTCCAGGGAGGCCCGGAGGGAGCGGTAGTCTCCGAGTTCTCCACCCGCAGCCGTGACGAGTCCGACATCTTTACCGATCCGCGCATCGAGCGCGAGACAGTGATCGATGGCTAGGCGCCCCTTCTCCGACTGACAGAGGGCGCCGAGCCGGGACCGGGGCCGGCTCCCCCCGAGACCCAGTGCTCCGCCAACCACAGGCGGCTCAGCCTCAGGAATGCGAGTGAGGTTGGGCCGCCCCGCCTTTGACCTTCTCTGCCCCTGAGGCTAGGATACCCGTCAGCCTGACCGCCCGGCCGCGATGGCCGGCAGGTACCACTGCGCACTTCCGCGGAGGACGGATGAACCTAGATCTCGTGAACAGGCTATACCGTCAGCTTGATGCCCTTCCCATCTATGACATCCACACGCACATCCGTGCCGAGCGCCCCTTCGCCGCCAGCCTGGCGGACATCATCGGCTACCACTACTACACCGAGTTGGCGAACTCGGCTCAGTACCGTGCCGAATTCGCCGATGAGACCGACCCCGCGCAGGTGGTGCGGCAGGTAGTGGAGCGACTGCCGCTCCTGTCCAACACGGTGCAGTTCGACTGGCTGACCGTGATCGGCGAGGAGTTCCTCGGCATCGAGAGGCGACACTGGCTCACGCGCTCCTGGTCCGAGTTGATGGAGCGGGCGCAGCAGGCGATCGACGCGCCCGATTACCAGGAGCGGGTGTTGCGGCGGAGTAACGTGCGCCGCATTTACATGACCAACGCCTGCGATGAGACCCTGACTGGGTACGACGCCGGCCTACTGGTGCCGTGTCTGCGGACGGACGCGTTCGTGTTCGAGATGGACAAGCCAGGCGAGAGAGACAGGCTGGCGCGCGCATCGGGCGGCTCTCTCCTGACTGCGGCCGACTTCACCTCGGCCCTGGAGATCGTGTTTCGCCGGTTCCACGGCCTGGGAATGGCGTACGCGGCCATCTCCACCGTGCCTAACCTTAAGACCAGACCGGTGAGCGCGGACGAAGCGCAAGCCATCTGGGAGCGGATGCTGGCCGGGAAGGCGCTGGACGACGCGAGCCGACAGGCATGGGCCGCCTTTGGCCTCAATGCTGTAGCCGAGAACTGCCAGAGGGTAGGCAAGCCCTTCCACCTCATGGTGGGCGTGCGGCGCGGCGCCTATCCCGCCGGGGTAAGCGGTGGACGCGATCTGCCCGATTCGGTGAACTCTCTGGCTGGGTACGACTACCTGTTCAACCAGTTCCCGGAGGTGCGCTTCCCGACATCCGTTCTGGCTGAGTCCATGGGGCTCGAACTCACGTCATCAGCCTGGATCCGGCACAACGTGTACCCCAGCGGCCACTGGTGGTACCTGAACAACCCGGTGGACATCGCTCGCGAGGTGCGCCGGCGGCTGGACGTAGTGCCTGCATCAAAGCTGGTGGGCTACTACTCCGACGCCTACTGCGTGGAGTTCATCCTGCCCAAGTTTCGGATGTACAAGTACGAGCTGGCGTGCGCCCTCGCCGAGAGGGTCGAGCGGAGTCAGAGTCATCCCAACATGGGGGCCCTGTCCGAGGACGACGCGCTCGATCTTGGCCGGGCGCTCCTCGTGGACAACCCGGTCAGTCTGTTCGAGCGCTAGTCCTGGTCGGGAACCGGCTGACACACGGGGCAGTAGCAGGCACTGCGGCCGCCCAAACGCATCCGTTGCATCGGGGCGCCACAGCGAAGGCAGGGCTCGCCGGCACGGCCGTAGGCCTGCAGGCATTCCTGATTGCCACCCGCCTCGCCTCGGCCATCAACGTAGTCGGAGATAGTGGTGCCGCGGTTGGCGATGCCCTGGTGGAGAACGGTGCGGATGGCGGACAGAAGGCGGGCTGCCGCCGGCTCATCCAGTGAGCCCGCCGGTGTAGTCGGGTGTACTCGGGCGAGATAGAGGGCCTCATCGGCGTAGATGTTGCCCAGCCCGGCGATTGCGGACTGGTCCAGGAGGAGCGACTTGATGGGCCTCCGTCGACCAGCCAACAGGGCGCGAAACGCTTCGTCGTCGAGGTCGGCGGCCAGTGGCTCCGGCCCGAGCCTCTCGAGAAAGGTGCCGGCATCATCGACCAGGCATAGCCGGCCGAACTTGCGCAGGTCCGCGTACCATAGGACGCTGCCACCCGAGAGCCCGAATCGCACACGGGCATACTCGGGCGGTTCGGGTGAATCGCTTAGTATCAGTCTTCCGGTCATGCCGAGGTGGATCATCAGGTAGGGCCGACTCTCGAGCTCGACCATGATGTGTTTGCCCCGCCGCAGCACGGCCACGATGCGACCGCCCGCGACACCCTCGCGGAACGCCTGGAGGTCGGGCATCCGTATCACCAGCGGATCGATCACCTCTAGCTCCGCAATGGTGACCCCGACAAGTCTCGGGCGAATGGTCTGCACAACAGTCTCGACTTCAGGTAGTTCCGGCATGGTGGGGAAAGAACCTCCACATTAGGGCCTCAGGGCCTCTTGATTCTAGCCTTCGGCTCGGGCAAGCGCTATACGCGGCATACGACCGCCATAACGGTGTCACAATAGGATAGCAGCTGATGTCGTTCGCTCACCTGCATGTTCATAGCGAGTTCTCCCTCCTCGACGGCCTCTCCCGGGTCAAGGATTTGGCGTCTCGGGCCGCCGAGCTGAAGATGCCGGCCGTCGCCCTGACCGACCACGGAGTAATGTACGGCGTCATTCCCTTCTACCGCGCCGCCGTCGACGCGGGCGTGAAGCCAATCATCGGCTGCGAGATGTACCTTTCGCCCCGCGGCATGCAGGACCGTCACCCACAGCTGGATCGAACTCCCTCGCACATCACTCTGTTGGCGGCGGATAAGGCCGGCTACGGCAACCTCCTCCGCATCGCCTCTGCCGGCCAGCTAGAGGGGTTCTACTACCGCCCGCGTGTGGACAAGGACTTCCTGGCCCGGCACTCCGAAGGGGTGATCGCCCTCAGCGGCTGCGGCAGTGGCGAACTGGCCCGACTGGCAGCCGAGGAGCGCGTGGAAGACGCCACCGAGGTGGCACGCTGGTACCGAGACGTCTTTGGAGATCGCTTCTACGTCGAGCTTCAGTACCACGAGGGCCTGCCCGAACTGGCAAAAGCCAACCGACACCTGGTCTCCATCGCACGTTCGCTCGGCATCGGTCTCGTAGCGACGAACGACGTGCACTACGTCCGGCGCGAGCACGCTACCATTCAGGACGTACTCCTGTGCGTACAGACGGGTTCCACCGTGGGCCAGACCGATCGTATGAGGATGAGCGACGACGGCTATTACCTCAAGAGCCGGGCCGATATGGAGATGATGTTCGGGGACCTCCCGGACGCGCTGGACAACACTCTCGCCATCGCGGAGCGCTGCGAGTTCAGCCTCGGCCGGCGGAAGTACCACCTCCCCAAGTTCCCCGTACCGGACGGCATCACCTCCCAGGCCTATCTGCGACGGCTCTGTGAGGAAGGCGTGAGCCGGCTGTATGGGGAGATCTCCGATGCCGTCCGGCAGCGGCTTGACTACGAGCTGGGCGTCATCCACCAGATGGGATTCGATGACTACTTCCTGATCGTGTGGGATTTGGTCGACGAGGCGAGGCGGCGTGGCATCTGGTGGAACGTCCGCGGTTCGGGCGCGGGCAGTATGGTAGCCTATGCCTTGGGTGTCACTCGGCTGGACCCGCTTCGCCACCAACTCATGTTCGAGCGCTTCCTCAATCCCGGACGCGTTACGATGCCCGACATCGACCTCGACCTTCCCGATGATCGACGCGATGAGCTCATCAGCTACGTGGTCTCGCGTTACGGCTCGGACAAGGTGGCTCAGATCATCACTTTCGGCACGATGGGCCCGAAGGCAGCCATCCGGGACGCCGGCCGCGCGCTGGATATGCCTCTGCCGGAGGTGGACCGGCTCGCGAAGCTGGTGCCGAATGGACCAAAGGTCAGCCTGGGTGACGCCCTCGAGGTGGGCGAGTTCCGGGACTTGGTCGAATCCTCCGGCGAGCATCGGCGCCTTCTGGAGGTGGCTCAGGGGCTGGAGGGCATAGCCCGCCATGCCAGCACCCATGCCGCCGGCGTAGTCATCGCCGATCGGCCGCTGGTGGAGTACACACCGCTCCACCGCACCACCCATGGCGAGGGCGCCATCACCCAGTACCCCATGGATGTGGTGGAGGACCTCGGCCTACTCAAGGTGGACTTCCTGGGTCTCTCGACACTGACGGCCATACGCCTAGCGGCGCAGCTGATCGAGGAGCGGCACGGGGTCCACTACGACCTGGATACCATCCCGCTGGGAGACCCAAAGTCGTTTGAGCTGCTCACGTCGGGGGACGTGACCGGCCTGTTCCAGGTTGAGAGCACGGGCATGCGCCGAGTGCTGCGCAGCCTGAAACCGGCGAGTGTCGAGGACATCATGGCCGTTATCGCCCTCTATCGGCCCGGGCCGATGCAGTTCATCGATGACTTCATCGCCTGTCGACATGGCAAGATGCAGCCGTCCTACGTGCACCCCTCCCTCGAGCCTATCCTCGGGGAAACATACGGAGTCTGCGTCTACCAGGAGCAGATCATCCGCATCCTGACTGACCTGGCCGGCTACGACCCGGGCGAGGCGGACAAAGTACGGCGTGCCGTGTCCAAGAAGAAGCAGTCCGACCTGCGCAAGCATCGAGGGGGCTTCGTCCAGGGGGCTATGACGCACGGTGGACTGAGCGAGGATGCGGCCAACAAGATCTTCGACGCCTTCGAGTTCTTCGCCAACTACGGCTTCAATCGGGCCCATGCGGCCGACTACGCCGCCGTTACCTGTCAGACGGCCTACTTGAAGGCCCACTACCCGGTCGAGTACACCTCCGCCTCGCTTACCATCGAGCGCGGCAACTCAGAGAAAGTCGCCGGGCTCATCACCGAAGCCCGCCGGCTCGGGATTGAGGTCCTGCCGCCCGACATCAACCACAGTGAGATGCAGTTCACCATCGAGGGCGACTCCATCCGCTTCGGCCTCGGGGCGGTGAAGAACGTGGGTGAGGGGGCAATTGAGCTTATGGTGGAGGCGCGGCGTGAAGGCGGCCCCTTTGCCAGCCTCGATGACCTGGCGTCTCGGGTTGACCTGCGGCAACTGAACAAGAGAGTGCTGGAGTGCCTGATCCGCGCCGGAGCCCTGGACTCTTTCGGTGAGCGGGGAAGCATGCTCGATTCGCTCGACAGCCTGGTGGCCGTGAGCCAGCAGATCCACCAGGCGCGACAGGCTGGCCAGCTGACCATGTTCGACATGGCGGCGGGCGTGGCGCCGCCGACGGTCCACTTCAACGGCAACTCCGCGTCTGCCGAACCTATCTCGCTGAAGGAGCGCCTGGCCTGGGAGCGCGAGTTGTTGGGCGTCTACCTCTCCGAGCACCCGCTCTACAAGTGGACTGATGCACTCGCCGATCGCGTCACTGCCGTCACCTCTGAGATCAGCGAGGAGATGGTGGGCCAGAACGTCACCATGGCGGGAGTGGTGCAGGGAGTCCGCCGTATCACCACCAGGCGGGGTGACGCCATGGCGGTCGTCACCCTGGAGGACCTGCATGGCTCGATGGACGTCGTGGTCTTCCCGCGCACGTGGAAGGACACAGAGCCTCTCTGGCAGGAGGGGAAGCTCGTCCTGCTTCGCGGTCGGGTGGACAGCCGCCAGGACGCCTTCCAGGTAGTGGTCGAGAGCGCTACCGACGAGATCGTCCGGCCGGAACTAACCGTCACTCCCGAGGAGGAGCCCAGGGCGCGCCGGCTGATGGTGGAGATCGCCCGCTCCACTGACCCGGAGCGAGACGGGCAATGTCTTCGTCTTCTCTGCGAGCTCACTCGCTCAGCTCAGGGCCAGGACGAGATCTCCGTGCTGGTCCGGGACGGCGATCGCACCACCTTGAGGATAGACTTCCCCAACGCCCGGACGTGCGTCACCGACGAGATGGTGGGCCGAGTCCGGGGAATACCCGGCGCCGCCCGGTGCTGGGTCGAACCGGCCTATGTAGGAGGAGAACCGTAGTGGCGAAGAGATCCAAGTCCGTCGATCGCGTTGCTCAAGCCCTCGCCGACCTCGGTGTCGACGCGACGCCCATCGAGCTCGACCGGAGCACCCGTACCGCTCAGCTGGCGGCCGATGTTCTAGGTGTGTCGCTGGGTAGCATCGTCAAGTCGCTGGTGTTCATGGCCGACAGCGGACCGGTGCTGGCACTGGTCGCCGGCGATCGCCGGGCTGATCCCAGCAAGATCGCCAGCGCCTGTGGCGCCACCGAAGTGCGCATCGCCACGGCCGTCGAGGTGCGGGAGTGCACCGGCTTTGCCGTCGGTGGCGTCCCGCCCGTTGGCCACCTCAACGCCATGCCGGTCATCCTCGACGCGAGCCTGAGCCGCTTCGAGCTTCTCCACGCCGCGGCAGGAGCCCCTCAGGCTGTCTTTCCTATCACCTTGTCCGAGCTGGCCCGCATCACCGGCGCGGCGGCGGCCGACATAGTCGAGACGGGCTAGGGGCGGCCCTAAGGAGCTGCGACCTCGGGCAGCCCGGGAAGCCGGACCAACCTGGCGCGGGCCACGCTGGGCAGGCGGCACACCTCGTCGAGGTCTGAGCTTGACATAACGTCGTCAATGCCGACGATCATTACGCCCTGGCCACCGCGCGCGCTGCGACCCACTTGGACGAAGGAGATATTCACGTTCCTCTCGCCGAGTAGGGTACCCATCCGCCCGAGGATCCCAGGCTGCTCGGTGTGTTCGGTGTAGAGCAAGGTGCCGGCCGGAACGAAGTTGATCCAGAAGTCCTCGATCCGCACCACGTAGGGTCGGCCGTGCATGGTCGTCCCCGCCAGTTGGTGCTCACCGTCGTCCGTGTTGATGCGCAGCGTAACCAACTCGGAGTACGGCCCGACTGGTGGGGCGGTGGTCTCCGTGACGGAGATCCCGCGCCGCAGAGCCGCCACACGCGCATTCACCAGGTTGAGGGGGATGTCGGACACGCCCTCGAGTAGCCCCTGCAGAGCCGCCGACGTCACCAGAGCGGTCTTCATCTCCGCCGCCCTGCCGGAGTAGCAGATCTCGACCGACTCCACCGGGTCGCGAGCGATGGCGTTGTAGAAGCGGCCCAGCCGTCGCGCCAGGTCCAGATACGGTCCCAGGCGCGCCTGCTCCTCTGGGCTGAGGGCGGGCGCGTTGACAGGATGCGAAGGGGCCCGGCCCTCGAGCACATCCAGCACCTGCTCCATGGTGGCCAGGGCCACGCCGCGCTGGGCTTCCCGGGTCATCCCACCGATGTGCGGCGTGGCTACCACGCGCAAATGGGTAAGTAGCGGGGATCCGGTCGGCGGCTCTTTCTCGAACACATCGAGTCCGGCCCCCGCCAGTTGTCCAGAGTCGAGGGCCGCTAACAAGGCGACCTCGTCCACCACGCAGCCGCGCGAGCAATTGATGAGGTACGCCCCGCGCTTGCAGGCCGCCAGTTGCGCGGTGCCCAACAAGTGGTCGGTGCCTTCCGCGGCGGGGACATGCAGAGTGATGAAGTCGCTCTCTTGGAGCAGGTCAGTCAGCGCTACGAGCCGTACCCCCAACCCCTGCGCCTGGGTAGGGGCCACGAACGGGTCGTGCGCGATGACGGTCATGCCGAAGGCACGCGCCCGCTCGGCCACCCGGCTCCCGATGCGGCCGAGCCCCAGTATGCCGAGCGTCTTGCCGCTCAGCTCCTCGCCCCGGAACGCACTGCGACGCCACTCACCCTGGGCCAGGCTGGCGGAAGCCCCCAACAACCGACGGCTGAGAGCAAGCATCAGGGCGAATACATGCTCCGCCACCGCCACGGAGTTGGAGTCCGGCGCGTTGACCACCCAGATTCCGCGCTCGGTGGCGGCCACGAGGTCGATGTTATCTACCCCGACGCCGGCACGTCCGATCACCCGCAACCGGGTCCCGGCCTCGATGACCGAACGGGTGATGTGGGCGCCGCTACGGACCACAACGGCGTCGGACTCAGCCACGAGGTCGATCAGCTCGCGGTCTCCCCGCCCCGCCAGTTCCACGATCTCGGCCTTCCCGGCGAGGAGGGCGAGAGCATCGGCGTCAATGGGGTCCGTTATGAGGACGCGATTCACCGGACTTCCTCCCGGATCAGAGCGAGAGCGGACTCGATGGAGCGCAACAAGTTGGTGACGTTGTCCTCACCTATGTAGCCCATGTGCCCGATGCGGATGATCCTGCCTTTCAGGTCTGCCTGCCCGCCGGCGATCTGGATACCGAAATCGCGCTCCAGGCAGGCCGTCAGCTGGTGGGCCTCCACACCGGCCGGCAGATAGGCCGCCGTGACGGTGGGGGACTCGAACCCGGGCGCGGCCACCAGCGAGAACCCCAGTTGCACAAGCCCCTCCCTAACCCGAGCCGCGAGCCGGAGGTGTCGCGCGGTGACTCGCTCGAAGCCCTCTGCCTCCATGAGCCCGAGGGCCGCCTCCAGCCCATACAGCAGCGATACGCCCGGCGTCCAGGGCGTCTCGCCGCGCAGGGCGCTGTCCCGAGCCGCCGCCAGATCGAAGTAGTAGCGGGGGCTGGTGCATCCGGAGGCGCGTTCCCACGCGCGATCGGAGAGGGCGACCATGGCCAGGCCAGGCGGAGTCATCCACGCCTTCTGCGAAGCGGTAACAACCACGTCTACATTGAGCGTGTCCATCGCCAAGGGAACCGCTCCCAGCGAGCTGACTCCGTCCAGGAGCAGCAGTGGCCGGTTGCTCGCCTCGTTCACCACCCGGGCGATCTCGCCCACTGGGTTGAGCACGCCGGTGCTGGTCTCGGAGTGGGTAACGAGCACGGCCCGAAAGGATGCTGTCGACAGGCGCGCGGCTACGGCGCCGGCATCGACCGTTGCTCCCGGTCTGGCCCGCAGGTAATCCACCTTGGCGCCGTAACGGGCGGCGATCCCGGCGAAGCGCTCCCCGAAGTAGCCGGTGGAGAGCGACAACACCCGGTCGCCGGCCTCGATGGTGTTGCAGATGGCCGCCTCCAGGCCGCCCGTACCGGAGGCCGTCAGGAACAAAACCTCCTGCTGCGTCCCCAGCATGGGACGGATCCTCAGGTCCAGGCCGTGCAGCAAGTCCCGGAACGCCTGGCTTCGATGACTGACCATGGGACGGGACAGAGCCTGCCGCACCTGCGGCGGCAGGGGGGTAGGACCGGGAACGCGGACCTCAAGTTGATCCATTACACCATCCTTGGGTGCTGGAGACGGGCCGGATCGGCGCTGATCCGGCCGTCATCACTATTCGACCGCCGGCAGGTTGGCCAGCGACTTGTCCATCGACTCCTGCGGGTACTCGAAGTCCATCAGTTCACCCGCCAGGTAGGCATCGTAGGCCGCCATGTCGAAGTGACCGTGGCCGCTGAGGTTGAAGAGAATGCACTTCTCCTCGCCGGTCTCCTTGGCCTTGAGGGCCTCGTCGATGGCGGTACGGATGGCGTGGGCGGACTCCGGCGCGGGCACGATCCCCTCGGTGCGAGCGAAGGTGAGGGCAGCTTTGAACACGTCAGTCTGCGCCACGGCGCGGCCCGTGATCACCTTGGCGTCAACCAGGGCGCTGATCAACGCCGCCATTCCGTGGTAGCGGAGGCCGCCGGCGTGGATGCCTGAAGGCACGAAGTCGTGCCCGAGCGTGTGCATCTTGATGAGGGGCGTCATGCCGCTCACGTCCCCGAAGTCATACGCGTACTTGCCACGGGTCAGCGTGGGGCAGGCGGTGGGTTCCACGGCGAGGAACTCGGTGTCGAGGTTGCGCTCCATCCGCTCGCGCACGAAGGGGAACGCCATGCCGGCGAAGTTGGACCCGCCACCGACACAGCCGATCACCACATCGGGGTAATCGCCGGCGATCTGCATCTGCTTGAGTGCTTCCTCGCCGATGACCGTCTGGTGCAGCAGCACATGGTTCAGGACGCTACCGAGCGAGTACTTGACGGCCTCATCCGCGGCCGCAACCTCCACCGCCTCACTGATGGCAAGGCCGAGGGACCCACTCGTGTTCGGATCTCGGGCCAAGGCGGCACGACCGGCCTCGGTGACCTCGCTAGGGCTCGGGAGAACGCTCGCCCCCCAGAGCTGGATCAGCGAGCGGCGATAGGGCTTCTGGTAGTAGCTGACCTTCACCATCCAGACGCGGCACTCGATGTCGAACATCTGGCAGGCCATAGCCAGGGCGCTGCCCCACTGTCCGGCGCCCGTCTCGGTGGTGATAGACCGCACACCCTCCATCTTGTTGTAGTAGACCTGCGCCACAGCAGTGTTGGGCTTGTGAGAGCCGGCCGGGCTCACGCCCTCATTCTTGTAGTAGATGCGCGCGGGGGTGCCGAGGGCCTTCTCCAGGTTCAGGGCACGGTGCAGCGGAGACGGCCTCCAGAGGCGCAGGATGTCGCGAACCGCGCCGGGTATCTCGATGTAGCGCTCGGTGCTGACCTCCTGCTGGATGAGGGCCATTGGAAACAGAGGCGCCAGATCCTGAGGCCCAACGGGCTGATGTGTGGCCGGGTGCAGGGGAGGCGGAACCTCCGTTGGCATGTCGGCCATGATGTTGTACCAGGCGTGCGGCAGCTCGGATTCGCTAAGCAGGATCTTGTGGTCGTTGGCCATGTCAGCCTCCTATCGTGAGATGGTCGGCGATTCCGGAGGGACGGCGTTGTCCCGCTAGAAAACAAAAAACACCCTTGTCCCTCAGGGACGAGAGTGTTGCTCCCGCGGTGCCACCCCGCTTAGATCGACCAGGCGATCTCTCCTCATCCACCGGCCATCACCGGTGGGGCCCGCTAACGATGGCCAATCGACGTATCCTACTGGCGTGATGCTTTCGGTACGTAGCTCCCAGGTCCATTCCGCGTCCTCTTCAGCACCCGGCTCTCACCTTACCCGGGCTCTCTTAGCCTAGCCGTGACGCGTACTAGTCCTGATCAGCGCCTCTTGGAGACTATTCAGTTGTGGACGGGAGTATAGTAGCCATGACGCCGCTTGTCAAGTGCTGCGTGGGCGCGAGCACGGGTGGGTTTCCGGGGCCTTGCCCGCACCTTGGCCCGGCGCGTATAATCGTCCACCACTTGAGTGGGGGCGGAATGGTGTACGACCTGGTTGTGATTGGGGGAGGCCCGGCC
>JAAYAV010000391.1 GCA_012719195.1 Anaerolineae bacterium
CGGCGCTAGACCAGCTTCTCGATGGCGGGGAGGATCAGGTAGAGCACGAACGCCAGCGAGGTGATCCAGAGGAGTCCGCTGACCTCGCGTGCCTTGCCCAGGACCAGCTTCAGGAAGACGTAGGCGACGAAGCCCCAGGCGATACCGTTGGTGATGGCCCAGGAGAAGGGCATCATCATGATGGTGAAGAGCGCCGGGAGGCCGTCTTCGATGGTGCCGAAGGGGATGTCCTTGATCTGCTGCACCATCAGGAAGCCGACTACGATTAGAGCGGCAGCGGTGGCTTCCTGGGGGACGACGCCGGCCAGAGGCGAGATGAACACGCAGAGGAGGAAGAGGATGCCGACCACCACGGAGGTGAGGCCGGTGCGGCCGCCCTCCTCGACGCCGGCGGCGCTCTCGATGTAGGTGGTGGCGCTGCTGGCGCCGACGAGACCGCCGGCCATGGCAGCCACGGAGTCCACCAGCAGGACTTCACGCAGGCGAGGCATGGTGCCGGTCTTCTCGTCCACCCAGCCGCCCTGGGAGCCGATGCCCACCACGGTGCCCATGGTATCGAAGAAGTCGGACAGCATGAAGGAGAAGACGGTCAGGATGGCGGAGATGATCCCCAGCTTGCCGATGGCGCCGAAGTTGAGGCCGGCGCCAAAGGTCTCGAAGGAGGGAGCGGAGACTATGGTCGAGGGTAGGACCGCGGCGCTCTCTACTACCGAGACGGGGTTGCCGGTGACGGCCCGCAGCACCATGGCGAACACGGTGGTACCTAGGATTCCCCAGAGCAGGGCTCCCTTCACCTTCCGCGCCATCAGGAGGATGGTGAGCAGAAGACCGACCGCCGACACCAGGATGGGCATGGAGTCGTAAGTGCCCAAGGCGGTGAGGGTGCCGATCCCGGACTTGATGAAGCCGGCGTTGTTGAGCCCGATGAAGAGAATGAACATGCCGATACCCACGGAGATGGCCCGCTTCAGGCTCATGGGTATGGCGTCCATGATCGCTTCGCGCAGGCCGGTCAGCACGAGAATGGTGATGAGGAGGCCTTCCAGGAAGATGACACCCATGCCTTCCTGCCAGGTCAGTCCCAGCTCCGGCCGGGAGACGACCAGGGCCACCAAGGCGGAGTTGATGCCCATGCCGGGGGCCAGGGCGTAGGGGTAGTTGGTGAACAGGCCCATGGCGATGCTCATGATGCCTGCGACCACGCAGGTGGCGACCAGCGCCGGGCCGAACGGCACGCCGGCGGACGACAGAATGGATGGGTTCACGAAGATGATGTAGGCCATGACCATGAACGTGGTCAGGCCGGCTCCGAGCTCCATGCCTACGGTAGTCCGCCGCTCTCTCAGCTTGAAGAACGCCTCCATACTCGTCTCCTCCGGCGGGCACGATCCGGACACAACTCAGTTGTGGCCAGTGCCGTGTCCAGTGTGGGTTTGTGGCGGGCGCATTCTACGCACACCCGCGGCGTGCGTCCAAGCGAAAAGGGCGCTGCATTACGCGTGCCAACGCCTGATTTCGGTGGGACTCCCGTGACCACGAGTTGCGGGCCTACCCGGGCTCGAAGGCCACCTCCGCGTACGCCGCCCCGCCCTCGAGGAGCAGGGGTGTACCGTCGTCCAGGGCGTAGAGACCTAGCCTCAGCGCGCCTGGTGTGACGCCGGGCGGCAGCAGCA
>JAAYAV010000054.1 GCA_012719195.1 Anaerolineae bacterium
AGCTCCGCGTCGCGGACGAACATACGGGCGGCCGCTGCCCGCTGCGATTGACCTCCGGAAAGGCGCACGCCCTTCGGCCCGACGATGGTGTCCAGTCCCTCCTGCATCTCCGCCACGTCCTCTTCCATCACCGCCGCCCGGATAGCTGCCTCCAGGTCCACCTTCTCCGGCGGCAGGCCGAGCAGGATGTTGTCACGCAGGCTCTCGCTAAACAGGCGCGGCACCTGCGGCGTGTAGGCGACCCGCGGCGGCACCATGAAGGCCCCGGCGTTTTCCACCGGCTCCCCGTTCCAGAGTAGCGCCCCGCCATCAGCCGGCAACAGCCCCAGCACCGTCCGCAGCAGCGTCGTCTTGCCGGAACCGATCCGGCCGGTGACCACGGTGAACGACCCTCGCTCCAGAGCGAAGCTCACGTCGGCGATGCCCCGCGTGGAGTCGGGGAAGTGGTAGGTCAGGTCGCGCACCTCGAGCCGCTCCAACCGATCGGCGGACTCCTTGGCGACGTAGGGGACGGTGGGGAACTCGCCCCGCATGTAGACCGGTTCGTGCCGCACGAGCTGTTCCGGGGGCCCGCCCTGGAGAAGGCGCACCATGCGGTCGAAGGAGACACCCACCTGGCGGTACCAGGCGAGGAATCCGCCGAACATCCCCGTCATCTCGGTGATGAAGCCTAGGTAGAACACGAAGAGGGCGAAGTCGCCCACGGTGAAGGTGCCCGCCCGCATCGCCTGCCCGGCCGTAAGCAGGATGACACCCGTGCCCAGGTTGATCGCGTTCCAGAAGACCGAGTGCAACAGCTCGTTGAAGAGCCGGTCCTGCACCGCCGCCTTACGACGGGCATCGTTCAGCTGGCGGAAGCGGGCCACCGTGCGCGCCTCGGCCGTGGCCACCTTGATCGCCTGGGCCGAGCCGAACATCTCCCCGATGAAGCCGGAGACGGAGCCGGCGGTCTTGCGCGCCGCCCGCCGATAGGTATCGAGCTTCCGCACCGCCAGGTTGGCCGCGACCGCCACGACCACCAGGGGCAGGAAGACCAGGAGCGTGATGCGGGCGTTGATGCTGATCATGACCGCCGCGGCGATGATGGCGAAGAGCAAGTAGCCCACCAGGAAAGGCAACTCGTGAGTGAAGTTGACCGCCTCGTCCACATCTCCCCGGAAGCGGCTTATGGCTTCCCCGGGGGAGTCGGGCAGGGAACGCGCCCCCGGCCGGTCGAGGATGCGCTCGAAGAGATTCTTGCGCAGGAGAGCCCGCAGGGTGAACGACCAGGAGAAACTGAGGTAGATGTCGCCGAAGATGCCCACCGCCCGGGCTAGCGCGATGGCCACCATCAGCGCGGCCAAAGCCGTCGGCCCCAGGCTAACGTAGGCATCCCCGGTGAGGCGATTGAAGAAGGCGCGCGTCACCAGACCGGTGGCCTGGAAGCTGCCGGTGAATATGAACACCCGCAACAGGATGATGGCCAGGTACTCTCCGCGACGATAGGTGAGCATCTGCCACAGGAACCACCAGGTTGGTCGAGTGCTGGAGCGGGCGATGCGGTCGTCCTGGAGCGGAGCGGCAGAGCTCGTCACACCAGCATCTCCTCTAGACCGGTGCGCAGGAGGCCGGAGAAGCGCGAGCCGGGGTCGGCCACAAGAGCATGGCGCTCGCCGTGCTCCAGTATGCGCCCCTCCTCTAGGATCATGATCTCGTCGGCACGCTGCACCGTCCCCAATCGGTGGGCGATGACGATGCCGGTGCGCCCCTGCATGAGGCGATCAACGGCCCGCTCAATCAGGTGCTCCGTCGCCGGATCCAGCCGCGACGACGCTTCGTCCAGGATGACCAGGCCCGGGTTCTGCAGGAAGATGCGGGTGAAGGCCACCAGCTGCGCCTCACCGGTGGAGAGGCCGCCCCCAGCCGACTCCAGTTCCGTGTCCAGTCCCTGCGGCAGCGAGCCGAACCAGGAGCCGAGACCCAGCTCCTCGATCACCGCCAGCAACCGCTCATCGGGGATGCTGGGGTCGAAGAAGGTGAGGTTGTCGCGCACCGAGGCCTGGAAGAGCTGGACGTTCTGCGTCACCATCCCCACGTGACGGCGCAGGTCCGCCAGGCGTGTCTGCCCTAACGGCACGCCGCCCACCTCAATGCCACCCTCCTGGGGCTCGTAGAGGCGGAACAGCAGCCGGGTGATGGTGGTCTTGCCGGAGCCGGTCCGGCCCAACAGCCCGAGCACCTTGCCCGCCTCCAGGTGGAAGTCCAGGTCGCGCAGAACGGGCTCGTCGCTGTCATAGCTGAAGGAGACGTGGCGGAACTCCACTGTCAGCGGTCCGGGCGGCAGGTCGGGCCCGTCGCCGTCAGCAATGGTGGGCTGCTCCCGCAACAGGCCCTGGATGCGCACGATGCCGGCGGCGGCCAGCTGCAAATTCTGCAGCTGCTGGGTGATGCGCTGCATGGGCCAGATGAGCATCATAGTGTAATTGAAGATGAGGTAGACGGTGCCGATGGACACCGCCCCCGCCTCGAACACGTAGGCGCCCACCGCGAACGCTGCCGCCGTCCCCACCGCAAACACCATCTCGCCCGAGTTGACCATGATGTTGACCATCAGGCCGGCGCGGATCTGCTTCTGCATGACGTCCCGCATGAGCTGGAAGAAGCGCAGCAGGACATAGGGCTTGGCCCCGGCCGAGCGGATGTCCTCCGTGCCGGAGAGCCGCTCCTCCAGGAAGCCGAACAGGTTCGCATGCGCCTCGCGCGAGGCGGTCCAGTGAGGCACGGCGATGTTGCGCAGGCGCAGCAGCACCGCCATGGCGAGGACGGCGAACACCGTCAGCGCCAGGCCCACGCGCCAGTCCTCTCGGAAGAGCAGCACCAGCACGCCGAGCATGAGCATGGCACTGCCGAAGACCTGGATGACGAACTGGGAGAAGAAGTTCGACAGGGCGGTGACGTCCCCGTCCAGCCGCTCGATCATCTCGCCCGGGGTGTGGGTGTTGTGGAAGCGCATGTCCAGGCCCAGACAGTGCTCCGCCAGGTCGGCGCGCAGGAAGTTGGTGGCCGTCCAGCCCACGTTCTCGCCGAAGTAGGTGGTCCCGATGGCCACGACCTGCTGCAGCACTGCCAGGCCCATGAAGAGCAGGGCGAGGCGGTAGAGGTATTCGGGCGGGCCGTCGGACCGCGCCGAGTCAATGAACCCACGCATGATCTGGGGGTTGACCAGCTGGAGCCCGATGCCGCCGAAGAGCAGCAGCGCCAGTGCCGCGACCCGAGCGATCTGGGGACGCAGGTAGCTGGACAGGAGAGCATAGTACTGCCGCAAAGGCACGTTCATTGGGGATAGCACTCCGGCACGGGTGCCACCAGAATGGGCGCAAGGAGATTCATGCTAGCACCCGTCCCACCGGCGAACAAGGCGACAGCTGGGCACAGCAGACCCGGCAAGGCCGGGCCGGTCTCTCTACTTGCGCGTCCGCAGCAGCAGCACCGCGTCCAGCCCGAGCGGAGACAGGAAGGTGTAGCGCCGGCCCCCCTGTACCGCCGCCGACGTGACCGCCTCGGCCGTGCGGGGGTAGAACCACTCCACCGAGACCATCCCCGGCGCCGCGGCAAGGTCCACCGTCACCTGGGCGTCGTCGGGGGTGTACACCAGGTAGACCGATCCGGCGTCGGCCAGGCAGTATCCCGAAGAAGCCAGCTCGCCCTGCGGCGTCATGCATTTCAGTGGTAGGCGGTCTGCCAGCCGGCGGCTGTGGCCCAATGTCGCCCGAAGCGGCCCCCAGTCGGCAAAGTGGCGCGTCATCAGCAGGCTGCGATCGTAGGCGCGGCGGGAGTCGTCGCTCCATGACGGCAGCGGCCACCAAGGGTCCATGAAGATTGGGTTCAGGCCGCGGAGGAAGCACTTCCAGGCCCACTGGTAAGTTCCGCCCGTGCCCCAGATGTGGTCGGTGTCGGCGATGATGACCTTGCGGCCATCGGCGGGCGGGGGGTCGTAGCGGTAGCTCTCGCCCGGGCGGGGGCTGGGCGAGATCCAGTCGGCGTTGCTGGCGAACAGGATCGGGTTGTAGGTGGTGCCGCCGTCCGAAGTCATGCCCACCGGGTGTTGCTTGGGCTTGATGCGCTCGTACTCGTGGACGTAGTCCACCAGGTGGAGATGCCAGGCCACCGACTCCTCGTCGGCCCTGGTCTCGTTGACGATCTCGTAGAGGACGTTGTCCAGGTCGTTGACCGTGTCCACCACCTGGCGGATGTAGGCCTTCTGGAACTCCACCACCTCCGGGACGGCCAGCGTGTAGACCAGCGGACGCCCATCGTCGTTGGGGTCGCCGTCCACCCCGTTGACGTTGTTGTCCCGGTGGAAGGGGTGCGTCAGCCAGGGATCGCAGCCGGGGCGGGCATTGCGGAGACACCAGGCCTCGAACAGCATGATGGAAACGTA
>JAAYAV010000392.1 GCA_012719195.1 Anaerolineae bacterium
GATGCGGTTGAGCTGCTCCTCCGAGTCGGCGTACACCTTCAGCCGAGCGTAGCTAGGCTCCTGCTTGTGCCGCCCGACCTGGAACTCCTCCACCTCGAAGTCGCCGCCCAGATCCATGATCGCGTCCCAGACCCGAGGCAGAATAAGGGAGTCAATGATATGGCCTTCCAGCTGGACCGCCTCTTGGAACGCTCTCTCACCCAAGTTGCTCTCTCCTTGCGGCGCGGTGATCACTTGCGTGCCAATTATAGTGCGCCGGCGTCTGACGGCGCATCTACCTGCCTCCTGCCTACTCAGCTCCCGAGTAGACGCCCAGCACCTCGGCGAAGTAGATGGTGTGCTGACGGTCTCGCGGCAAGGCCCGGTGTTCCGGAGTCAGCAACCCGTGGGGCGGATGGACCCCCTCGTACACCCGGCACTCGTAGTTGACCGGGCACTGGGCCACCGATGGCGGCGCGACGTGATAGGACGGAACCGCCGTCAGGCCCGTCTCCGCGAACTTGTCGTGATCGCGGCCGCTGCGGCTCCCGCAGAAGTCGACAGCCGCCCGGATCTCCGCCGTGGGAACCGAGACGACGAACTCAGGCACCTCTTCCAGGAGACCGTGGCTGAACCTGTCCCGCCGGATGGCGATCACGGAAATGGGGCGGGAGTGATAGAACCAGCCGAATAGCCACCAGGAAACGGTGATGAGGTTGGCGCGGCCACTCCGCTCCATGCAGCTGACCAGTACGCCGCCATCGTTCAGCCTCTCGTACGCCAGGTTCGCTACCTGGCACGGGTCCAGTTGTCTGCGCATGCTCAAAGGCCTCCCCAAGCGATCGGGGCAGTCTACCAGGAGCCCCGCGCCCAGACCAGAGGCGCGGCCCCCGGCCGGCCCGGCGAATGTTGTTGCCGCACACCCTGCCCTCTGGTACACTGCGCGATTGCATACTACTCACACTTCCTGACGGTGACGGGCGTGTCGCGTACGCGACTCCGGTGCCGGATGACGGAAGTGGAGGGAAAAACGCAGGAGGCTCAGCAGTGGCAAACGTAAGCATGAAGGCGCTTCTCGAGGCCGGCGTTCACTTCGGGCACCGCACGCGGCGGTGGAACCCGAAGATGAAGCCTTACATCTTCACCGAGCGCAACGGCATTCACATCATTGACCTGCAGCAGACGCTGAAGGCCATCTCCCTAGCCGCCGACACCGTGCGTGACCTGGTGGCCCGTGGCGGCGTGGTTATGTTCGTGGGCACCAAGCGCCAAGCGCAGGACAGCGTTCGCCAGGAAGCCGAGCGCTGCCGCATGCCCTATGTCACCCAGCGCTGGTTGGGTGGCACTCTCACCAACTTCATCACCATCAAGAGCCGAATTGCGGCCATGAAGAGGCTGGAGGAGCGCAAGGAACGGGGCGAACTGGATGTGCTGGCGACGAAGGAGTCCGTTACCCTCGAGCGGGAGCTGGAGCGCTTGCATCGTCGCTTCAATGGCCTGCGCAACCTTGAGCGCATCCCGGACATGCTCTTCGTCGTCGATGTGCATCGCGAGGGAATCGCCATCGCCGAAGCGAACCGTCTGCACGTCGGGATCATAGGCATGACGGACACCAACTCCGACCCGGACCCGATTAACATCGTCATCCCCTCCAACGATGACGCCATCCGCGCCATCGGCCTGATGTCCAGCCTCATCGCCGACGCTGCCCTCGAAGGGCACCAGGCCCGCGAGGCGGCGGCCGTGGCCGAGGAAGAACCGCAGGAGGGCCAGGAGCCCGTCGAATACGACGAGGACGAGGAACCCCTGGAGCCCGTATTCGTCCCCGAGTTCGAGATCGAGGACGATTCTGCCGACATCGCCGAGGAGATCGATCTGGACCTGGAAGAGGACCTCGATCTCGACGACGATGATGATGATGATGATGACGATGATGACGATGATGA
>JAAYAV010000393.1 GCA_012719195.1 Anaerolineae bacterium
GAGTGCCGGTGGATCGGTACGTCGTCGTCAACTTCCGGGCGGTGCGAGAGATCGTGGACAGCCTGGGCGGCCTTGAGGTCGACGTGCCCTACGAGATCTGGGACCACCAGTACCCCACTGAGTCCAATGGGTACATGACGGTCCATTTCCCCGCGGGTCCGCAGAAGCTGAGCGGCGAACAGGTGCTGCAGTACGTTCGCACCAGACACGGCAGCAGCGACTTCGAGCGCATGCGGCGGCAGCAACAGATCATCGCGGCCCTGCAGGCGCGCGTCACTCGGGCCGACTTCATCCCCAAAGCGCCCGGCTTCCTGCTGGTGGCGCGGGACTGTGTGCAGACCAACCTGTCCGTGAATGAGATGATCGGCCTCTGGTCCGACTTCCACGACATCAGCCGTGACGCCGTGCGCCTGACCGTTATCGATGAGACGTACAGCTATCCGTGGATCACGTCCGCCGGGGCTGATGTGCTGCTTCCCAACGAGGCCGCCATCCAGCAACTAGTGGCGGATCTGGGACTGGGAGATCGCGAGGGCGATGCTGCCCTGGCACAGGGATTGCAGGTACGTCTCTTCAGCAACAACAGCGAGGACGTCAACTACGCCAGTGCCGCGCACGCGCTCTCGCAGGCGGGCTACACCATCTCCCAAGGTGGCGTGGCCACCAACACCAGCGGTCACACCCTGGTGCTGGACTACGGAGACGGAAGCGTCGGCGCCAACCTGGCGGAGGCCCTGGGGCTGGAATCGGTCCAGGTCCTGAGGCAACCCAAGGCCCCCGGCCTTCCGGAGGAATTGGCAGCCGATGTCCTCCTCTGGTCATCCGGCACGGCCGGGTAACATCGCAACGAGGATCCGGAGGGATCAATGGCCAAGTCTGCGCGTTCGGCATCAGGAGCTATCCGTCGACTCTTGCTGGTCATCGCGGCCACCGGCATCACCGTGGCCGGGCTGGCTCTTCTTGCCGGCGGTGGCTACATGCTGATCGCCGCCCCGGCCAACACCAATCCGGCGCCCCTGCTCTCCCAGGTCTCCGCCCAGGAGCCGACGGCGACCACCGCCCCGGCGCCCGACCCACTGGATCAGCGGTCGGTCGAAGTGGCCGTCGATACTGTGCCTGATCTGGTCACCGATGTGCCTGCCCCGACGTTACAGGCGGCTCAGGTCTTCGTGCCCACCGCCACTCGCGTCGTGCGAGCCACGGCCACGCCGACGCCCGAGCCGGCGACAGAGCTGCCCGACACCGGCTTCGGCAGCATCCTGCAACCGCTGGCAGGGTTCGCCCTCGTGGGAGTGGCCTTCACGGCCCACGCCCTGCGCCGGCGCTCTTAACCGCAACTAGCTCCCAGGAAACACCGCGAGGGGCCCTGAGGGCCCCTCGTTCGTTGCTGCCAATGCCGGCCTGCGTCGCCGCTTTTCAGGAGAGGTTCGGCTCCCCATAGACCGACTGCATCACCTCGTGGGCTCGCTTCATCTGCCCTTCGTCCCCGCTGTAGGTCAGCCAGACCGCACCTTCCGCCCCGCTGATGCCGCCCGAGGCTACGTGCGTCGCTTTGACGCCCGCGAGGACGGCCAGCGACTCGATCTCGGTGAAGATGTCGCCCCACAGGGGCATCATGCCGTCGCCATGGTGATCCGGGCTCTGCAGCAGTTGCACCGCATCCATTATGCTGCCCGAGACGCTCTTCTCCAGCCCCACCGGTATCATCACCCGCACGTGGGTGCCGACCGCCTTGCGCAGAGCCAGCCCCACCGTGCCCGAGCGCGGATCGCCGATTAGCACGCCGGCCATGCCCTCGCGGTAGTTCAGCGCGTTAGCACCCTTCAGGATCAGGTCTCCGCGCTTGAGTTCCTCCACCGCCTCGGCGATGTCGACGTCGGTGCGGATGTTGCCCTTCTCAACAAGCACGTCGCCAAACTCGCTCCCCTCGACGGGTCGCCGTCGCAGGCCATGGGGAAGGGTGAGGCCACGGGCGAAGTTGAGCTTGTCGATGCTCTCGTGGAGCAGCTCCTCCACCACGTACGCGTTGGTCGTACCCTTGATGATGAGAACCCTTCCGGAAGCGCACGTCTCCTGGAACAGCGGGCTCGCGACCACTCCCTTGGCGATGAGGCGCTTACCTTCCGACACCTTGAGTGAAACAGACCTAGACACGGTGAGTTCCTCCGTCCGACAGGATGCGTTGGGCCACTAGATGACCATACTCCACGGCGTAGTTCATGCCCCGATCCTCGGGGTAGATCTGTGCCATGCAGCCTAGCCACAGGCCGGGCAGCGGGGTGGCGAAGTCCGGGCGCAAACGGCTGTAGTGCCGGGCGATGACCGGCTGAGCGTAGCGCTCGCGCCACACGTAGGAGCGGCGCACCCACTCGGGCCGGAACTGCGGGAAGATGCGCTGGATGTGCGGCAGGTACGCCTTCACCAGTTCGTCGTCAGACATAGTGTAGTACTCGTCCAGTGGATCGCAGTACCGGGTGAGGTACACCAGGTGCGAGCCGCCGTACCGCTCCGGCCCCTGAATGTTGGTGTGCTCCACCAGCCCCACAAACGGGATGCGGTTGTCACTTATGTTAAGCCAGTAGACCTCGCTCAGGGACCGGTCCAGGTCGAGGACGCAACACACGTTAGCCATGTACTCGATGGACCGCAGTTGCTGACGGTAGTTCGCCGGCAGGCCGGGAGTCATCTCGGCCAGGAGCTCAGGCGCCGTCGTCACCAGTACCTGGTCGTAGCGGGTACTGCCGCCGTCCGAGCGCACCAGGAAGCCGCCTTCGGGCGCAGGCTCGATGACTTCCACCGGAGAGTCCTTGTGCACTGCCACACCCAGGCCCGCCAGCTTAGCCTCCAACGCTTCCACCATCAGCCCGAAGCCGCCCCGCAAGTACCCCAGCCTCTCCTGCCCGGACTTGCCTCGGGAGCCGCCCCTCAGCTTGACCTTGTTCCAGATCCATACGGCCGAGATCTCCTCGGCACGATCACCGAACTTGCCGCGTAGCATCGCCGCCCAGACCTGCTCGTAGACGCGGCGGCCCGACAGCCGGATAAGCCACTCCTTGGCCGTCATCCCCTCCAGCGGCCGCCAGTCACCCACGAAACGTGCCTGGAAGACGAGCATGCCGAAGCGGATGCGGTCCAAGAAGGGCAGTGGACGGAAGCGGAGTACGTCAATGGGTGCCGCGAGACGGTAGACTCGGTCGGCGTAGTAGGAGGTCGTGGTGGGCTTCCACTCCATGTTCTCGCCCAACCCGAGTTGGATGATCAGGTCCAGCACGGAGCGGTCACTGGTGAAGATGTGATGGTAGAAGCGCTCCAGGAGCGTGCCCCCCACCTCGAAAGAGCCGGCGAGGCCGCCCAGGACGGAATCGCGCTCGAACAGGGCAACCTGGTGCCCCGCTTGCGCCAGGTCCTGCGCCGCCGTCATACCGGTGAGCCCCCCGCCAACCACCGCTATATGCATACTCGTCTCCTCTGTCCGGTCTGATCCGCATCCAGGTGACACGCC
>JAAYAV010000055.1 GCA_012719195.1 Anaerolineae bacterium
ACCCCACCGCTGGGCACCAGGAGCACTTGCCCGACCTGCAGGTAGTAGCCGTTGCTCAGGCCGTTGGCCGCCATGAGTGCGTCCACGCTCACGCCCAGGTACTGCGCGATCCCGTAGAGGCTGTCACCGGGTTGTACCACGTACTGCTCAGCGCCCACGGGGATGCTGGGAAGCGGGATGGTGAGAACCTGCCCCACGTAGATGACGTTGTTGTCCAGGCTGTTTACCCGGCCGATCTCCTCCATGCGGGCTCCGTACTGTAGCGCCAGGCTGAGCACCGTGTCCCCCCAGCCGACCGTATGGGTGATGGTCCGGGGCTCCGGCGTTGGGGCTGCCGGCGCGGCCGCCGGCACGCTGGCCACATCGAGGCCCGGTGCCGGTGGGGCAACTGGGGACTCTGTGCTGGTGTCCATGGCCAAGGCCACCGGGGCATCATTGGTCCCGTCTGACGACGGAGGAGCGACAACCTCGGCCGATAGTGACGGCCTGCCGGTGGATAGCGAAAGCGACTCCTCTGGCTCCGGCTTCACCCGGGTGCATCCCACAATGGAGATGGCCAGGGCGATCAACACAAGCGTTCGTATACGTCCCCTGCGTGGCATCTGAGCCCCCTGTTACTGTTCGTTGGACCGGTACGGCAGATCTCCGGCACCAGCGTATCAATGCAAGAGGCGTGCCATGGGCACGCCTCCCTCAGGACCAGGTTGTCGAAGCTGCGCTATTGGGTGCCGAGGGCCTCCCACAGGCAGAAGAGGGAGTGATTCACAACCCACGGTTGGAAGAGACCCGGGTGGCTGCCGAAGTCGAAGTGAGTGGCGATGTCTATACCTGGGCCGACTACTGCCAACGCAGCCCGCCGTCCCTTGGTGCTCTGGACATCCCCGTCCGGCTCCGCGCCCAGGCTCACTAACACGTAGGCGTCCTCGGCGAGGGCGATGTCGCCGGCCAGTGAATGGGCGTCATCCGCTTCAGCGTCGCCCGTCCAGGGCACCACCTCGTGGGCGGCGACCAGTTCCGCGGCTACCTCCAGTAGTTCCTGCGCGATGAGCCCGGCGCTGACCGACTCGACCACGGCGAGCCGGACGCCGCGGCGCCGGAGCCTCTCCGCGATGGCCGCCCCAAGGCGATCGTGGTCGCGACCATAGACGTGGCCGGAGAGCCGCTCCTCCACAATCCGGGCCACGGATTCGATCATCTGGTCCGCCTCTTCCGCGGTGTCCGCTCTAGCGGTGATTCGGACGTCGGTGCGACCGGGCTGAGCGGACAGGCCCACCGTGGGGTTGGAGCCCTCTTCCAGGTCGCCGAGCAGACTGTCCACGTGGCTCTCGCCGAGGCCGGCGGTATGGAGGACGCGGACACGGATGATGGCGTCGCCGATGTGCGAGCGCAGGTAGGGGATGACCTCGTGCTCCATCAGGTAGTGCATCTCCCGTGGCACTCCGGGTAGGGCAATGATTGTGCTACGGTTGAGCTCGGCCCGAAACGCCGGCGCGGTGCCCACCGGATTGGTGATGGGCGTGGCTCCCTCGGGAATGTAGGCCTGCCTCCGGTTGTTGTCGGTCATGGGGCGACCGAAGCGCGCGAAGCGAGCGGCGATCTGCTCCAGCAGTTCCTCCGAGAAGGCCAGGGGTCGTCCCACGGCCGCCGCCACCGCCTCCCAGGTGACGTCGTCCACGGTGGGCCCCAGCCCGCCGGTGATGATGACCAGGTCGGCGCGGCCGGCGGCGATCTCAATGGCGGAACGCAGCCGGCGGGCGTTGTCGCCCACGGTGGTGTGGAAGTAGACGTCTACGCCGAGGTCGCGCAGTTGCTGGGCGATGTAGGCCGAGTTCGTGTCTATCGTGTCACCCAGGAGGAGCTCGGTGCCGGAAGCGATGATCTCGGCACTAAGCCTGCGGTGCATCGGCGTCCCACTCGCGATAGAAGCAGGTGTACTCGCCGGTGTGGCAGGCGGGCCCGGCCGGCTTGACCAGGGCCAGCAGCGTATCGGCGTCGCAGTCGTAGAGGAGACGCACCACCTTTTGGACGTTACCGGAGGTGGCGCCCTTGTGCCAGAGCTCCTGGCGCGAGCGGCTCCAGAACACTGTCTCGCCTATCTCCATCGTCTGCTGGAGTGACTCGGCGTTCATGTAGGCGAGCATGAGCACGTCCTTGGTGTCAACGTCCTGGACGATGCAGGGCACCAGTCCGCGGTCGTCCCACTTGATGTCCGACAGCTGGTTCACAATCTCACCTCAACGCCGTTCTGAGCTAGGTAACGCTTGAGTTCCGGTATGGCGATCTGGCGGTAGTGGAAGACGGAAGCGGCTAGGGCGGCGCTGGCGTGTCCCTTAGTGAGGACCTCGAGGAAGTGCTCCGGCTTGCCCGCGCCGCCGGAGGCGATGACGGGAATGCTGACTGCGTCGGCCACGGCGCACGTCAGCTCGATGTTGTAGCCGATCTCGGTCCCGTCTCGATCCATGCTGGTGAGTAGGATTTCGCCGGCCCCGCGTTGCTCCACCTCGCGCGACCACTCAACGGCATCGAGGCCGGTGGGCACGCGGCCGCCGTTGATGTACACCTGCCAACGCCCATCCTCTTCGCGCTTCGGATCGATGGCGACGATGATGCACTGAGAGCCGAAACTGCGCGCGCCCTCTTCGACGAGCTGGGGCGTGCGCACGGCAGAGCTGTTGATGGATATCTTGTCGGCGCCCGCACCGAGAATGCGCCGCATGTCCTCGACGGTGCGGATGCCTCCCCCGACGGTGAAGGGGATGAACACCGCCTCCGCCACCTTCTTGACCATGTCCACGACCGTCTCACGCTGCTCGTGGCTGGCGGTGATGTCGAGGAAGACCAACTCATCGGCCCCCATCTCGCCGTAGGTGGCGCCATGCTCCACCGGGTCGCCGGCGTCGCGAAGGTTCACGAAGTTGACGCCCTTGACCACGCGGCCGTTCATCACGTCAAGGCAGGGGATGATCCTCTTGGCTAACATGCTAGTCTCCTCCGTCAGACTCTCTCGAAAGGAGGCGCTGCGCCGTCGCGAGAGCCTCGGCCAGATCCACGGCCCCAGTGTAGAGCGCCTGCCCGATGATCAGGCCGCCGATGCCGGCGCCTGCTTCGACGGACGATTCCACGTCCTTCAGGCTCGATACCCCGCCGGAGACGATGACGCTCAAGCCGGTGGCGTCGGCCAGGGCGGCCGAAGCGGCAACGTTGGCTCCGCTGAGCATGCCGTCCCGGCTGATGTCGGTGTGCACCACGGTGCTGACCCCGGCGCCGGCGAGGTCCCGACCGACGTCGGCCACGGCGCGGCCGGAATCGGCCAGCCAGCCGTGAGTGCGGACCATGCCGTCGCGGGCATCCAGCGAGGCGGTGACGTGCTCAGCGCCGAAGCGGGACACGGCCTCGCGCACCAGCTCCGGCTCGGTGACGGCCACGGTCCCCAGGATCACTCGCTCGACTCCCAGGTCCAGCAGTCGAGCGACCGAGTCCAGAGAGCGGATACCGCCTCCGAACTGCACCGGCACCCGCGCCACGGCCAGTAGGGCGCGCAGGGCGTCCACATTGGGGCCGGTCCAGGAGTCGGGCGAAGCCAAGGCGCCGTCCAGGTTGACAACATGAAGCCAGCGAGCCCCCTGGTCCTGCCAGCGAACGGCCATGTCCGCTGGGCGGTCGGAGAAGACGGTCTCGGAGGCAGCGTCGCCCTGGCGCAAGCGAACGCAGCGGCCGCCGCGCATGTCGATGGCGGGATACAGCTCGAACTGGCGGCTCACGCGAGGGACTCCACGAAGGAGCGCAGGAGGCCAAGGCCAACGTGCCAACTCTTCTCGGGGTGGAACTGCACGCCGTAGACTCTCTCGCGGGCACAGATGCTGGCGAAGTGGGTCCCGTAGTCGGTGGTCGCCACGACCAGGCTATCGTCGGCGGGCTCGGCGTAGTAGGAGTGGGTGAAGTAGGCGTGCGCCCCCGATTCGACGCCCTGGACAAGGAAGTGGCGCTGCCGAAGGTGCAGCTGGTTCCAGCCCACGTGTGGCACCACCAGGCCAGGAGCGAACCGCCTCACCTGCCCGGGGAAGAGGCCCAGCCCGGCGTGTTCGCCCATCTCGGTGCTCGATTCGAAGAGCACCTGCAGACCAACACATATTCCTAACAGAGGGGTGTCTCTGTCGGCGGCGGCCAGTACAACGCGATCGAAGCCGAGGGCGCGCAGGTTGTGCATGGCGTCGCCGAAGGCGCCCACCCCCGGAAGTACCAGGGCGGTGGCGCCGTCGGCCTCCTGCGCCGTCCCCGCGATGCTCACCTCGGCTCCGGCCAACTCCAGGGCTTTCTGCACGCTGCGCAGGTTGCCCATGCGGTAGTTGAGCACGGCGATGCGCGGCCCCGAAGGGGTCACACCAAGGCTCCCTTGGTCGATGGCACCCCCGGCTGGCGGGGGTCGAGAGCGACGGCGTCGCGCAGGGCAAGGGCGAGGCTCTTGAACGCTGCCTCCACGATGTGGTGGCTGTTCGCGCCGGTCAGTTGCCTCACGTGCAGGGTCAGGCCGGCGTTGGCGGCCAGGGCGCGCATGAACTCCAGCACCAGCTCGGTGTCGAAGTCACCGATCTTGGGTGTGGTCAGTTGCAGGTCGACCTCCGTTCCGCCGCGCCCACTGACGTCCACCGCGGTGAGCACGAGCGCTTCGTCCATGGGCGCGAACGCGTGCCCGAAGCGGCGAATACCGCTTCCGTCGCCGATGGCTTGCCGGAGGGCGCGGCCGAGACAGATCCCCACATCCTCAACGGTGTGGTGGAAATCGACTTGGGTATCTCCCGAAGCGGACACGGTCAGATCCAGCAGGCCGTGCCGAGAGAGCTGGGCGAGCATGTGGTCGAGGAAGGCGACGCCGGTGGCCACCTCGTGACGGCCGGTGCCATCAAGGTTCAGCGACAGAGCGATATCGGTCTCCGCCGTTCTCCGGGTGACCTGGCCGACGCGCATCTTCTAGCCTCCCTGTCCGTTCCTCTCCACGAACTCGCCGACCAGTTCGGCCACCGCGGCCAACCGCTCGGAGACCTCCTCGTTGTTGGGGCCGAGCACCTGCTGCATCTGCTTCACCGTCTGGACGAACTCGTCGTTCACGAGCTCGGCGTTCTGCTCCAGCATGGCGTGGCGCTCCTCCGGCTCGGCGCGCAGGAGTTGGTTGAGCAGGCGCACTGGCGGCGGCGCGTTCTCCTCCATGATCTTGGCGGCGATGGCCCCGACGGCGGACATGGCGCGAGCGGTGTTCTCGTCGTTGCGGCGACCGGCCTCGGCCATGTTCATGCTGAGGACGGCGAAGAACGCATCATTGAGGCGACTCGGATCCTGGCGCAGGAACTCCTCGGGGTTTGTCTGAGAGAGAGCAGCTCGCAAGTGCTCCACGGCCTCGGTGAGGGCCTTCCGCTCCTCCTCCTCCAGCTCGTCGACGATCTCCAGGATGGTTGCCCGGGCCTTGGTTACCCGACGGGCCTCGATCTCGTTGCCGTCCTTCTCCGCCTGCTCGATGCGGTCCGCCACCTGCAGGAAGAAGTAGTAGTCGAGCATGGGACGCGCGGAGGCCACCAGACTGCGAAGCCGATCTTCATCCCGTTCGTTAAGGAGGACGTCGAGGAGCTCGCGCCTAGCCTCTTCGAGCTCGGCCTGGTTGGCGGCCGCCTCTTCCGGGTTCACCGCCGCTTGGAGTTCCTGTCTCAGGGCCGACAGTGCGGCGTGAGACTCCGAGTCTCCACCCTGCTCCGCCTGCTCGATCCAGCTGTCAAGCACGTCGAAGAAGGCTTCGTCAAACTGCTCCATGTTGGCTTCGATGGAGCTCTGCAGGTCCTCCATGGTGGTGGAGGACAGGAGCCGCTCCAGGAGGGCGGTGCGCTCGCGCCGAGCCTCGATCTGCTCCTTCGTTAGGCCGTCTCCCATGAGAATGTCCTCAGCCAGGCTCTGCAGGGTGAGGAACATGCGCGGCTGGAGCATGTAGCCACGGCGCTCCTCAGGCTCCAGGCTGGACATGAAGCGATTGGTGAGCGAGCCCACCAGCTGCTGCTGTTCGGCGTCCGTCCGGCCCATACCCAGGGGGATGTACAGGGCGAGGAGGGAGCGGCCGGCGTCGTGGTAGAGGACGGGAGAGTTGAGGACCACCTGGTTGCGACACTGGGGACAGGTGCCCGAATTGAGCCGCTCCTGTATGAGTGCCTGTTTCAGTGCCGGTTCCTTCTCTGCGTCCACCGACTGGTGGACCTGCTGATTGAAGCGGTGCCCACACGCGGGGCAGGCAACCGCCATTGGTGTCACTAGACCCATCGAATCTCTCCTAAGATGTCTGCGTCGCCGACAGGGCGCTGAGGGCT
>JAAYAV010000394.1 GCA_012719195.1 Anaerolineae bacterium
CAACGCTTGCTGGTCGGTTTGGCGGTATGCTAACATCGCCGAGGAAAAGTCCCGGATGTCCGCTAAGGAGTTGCTGTAGTGGAGACCAAACTCGCCGGCCGCACCACCGAGGTGGTGATCTCGCCTTTGACCCCGACCGTGATGATCGGGGAGCGCATCAACCCCACCGGCAAGCGTCGGCTGGCGGCCGCCATGGTTGCCGGAGACCTGGACCTCATTCGCCGCTACGCGCGCGAGCAGGCGGCGGCCGGAGCCACCGTCATAGACGTGAACGTGGGCGCCGCGGGAGTGGATGAAGACACCTTCCTGGCCGAGGCAGTGCAGGCCGTGGCGGAGGAAGTCGATCTGCCCCTGGCTATAGACTCGACCCGGCCGCGAGCGCTGGAATCAGCTCTGAAGGTCGCGCCCGGCCGGCCGCTAGTCAACTCGGTGAACGGGGAGGAGCGTTCCCTGTCCGAGATCCTGCCTCTGGTGGCCCAGTTCGGGCTGCCGACGGTAGCCCTGTGTATGGATGACAACGGCATCCCCAGCGATGCCGATGGCCGGCTGGCGGTGGCGGCCAGGATCGCCGAGCGCGCGGAGTCCCTGGGAGTCCCGAGCGAGGACCTAGTGGTGGACTGTCTCGCCCTCACCTGCAGTTCCGACCCTAACGCGCCGTCGGTCACACTGGAGGCCATGCGGAAGGTGCGGCAGGAACTGGGCGTCAACCTCACCTTGGGCGCCAGCAACGCCTCCTTCGGTCTGCCTGACCGCGATCTCCTGAACGGTGTGTTCCTGGCGCTCGCCATCGGCGTCGGTCTCAACGCGCCTATCGTGGACCCGGAGAAGGCGCGGCCGTACATTCTGGCTGCCGATGTTCTCCTGGGTAAGGACGAGTGGGCCATGCGCTACATCGCCGACTTCCGCTGCCGTCAGGCCCAGGGCTAGGCGCGTCCGAATGACTAAGGAAACCTGCCACATAGACTTCGAGCCGATCGGGAGGCGGGCCGCCTGCCGCCCCGGCACCGACCTTCTCACCATCGCCCGCGAGGCGGGCATCAGTATCAGCGCCGTCTGCGGGGGCAAGGGCACCTGCGGTCGCTGCCGGGTGCGCGTCCTCGAGGGCGACGTTTCGCCCCTCAACGAGACCGAGCGCGAGGCCCTGGGGAGCGCCGCCGACGAGGGTATGCGCCTCGCCTGCCAGACTCTGGTGCGTGGATCGGCCAAGGTCTACATCCCGCCCACATCGCTCACCGCCAAGCAACGAACCCTGGTCGAGGGCCAGTCGATCGACTTCGACCTGCTGCCGCCGGTGACGGTAACGCCCATTTCCATGCAGGGGCCACGCCTGACCGACCTGCAGGCCGACGCCGCTCGCATCCGGGACCACATCCAGTCGTCCGCCAGCGAGGATGTCGTCTGGGACTACGCCGTGCTCCGGACGCTGTCGGATGACATCCGCGCTCAGGAGTGGGAGACGAACCTGGCCCTGCGCGACGGCGAGGTGGTGGGCCTTCTCAAGAGTGGCCGCGCCCCGCTGGGCCTGGCTGTCGACCTTGGCACCACCAAGGTGGCTGGGTATCTAGTCGACCTTTCCACCGGCTCCACGCTGGCCTCCGAGGGGATCATGAACCCGCAGATCTCCTACGGTGAGGATGTCATGGCCCGTGTGGCCTTCGCCCTGGACAGCCCCGAGAAGGCTCAGTTGCTGGAGCACACCATCGTCACCGGTATAGGCGATCTAGCCGCGGAGCTGTGCCGCCAGGCGGAGGCCGACCCGAGCGAGATCGTGGAGGCGGTGGTGGTGGGAAACACCGCCATGCACCACCTCTTCCTCGGCCTGCCGGTACGGCAACTGGGGAACGCTCCCTACCTGGCCGCCACCAGCGACGCGCTCGACGTTAAGGCCCGCGACCTGGGGCTGGCGTTCGCGCCTGGCGCCTACGTGCATCTGCTCCCCAACATCGCCGG
>JAAYAV010000056.1 GCA_012719195.1 Anaerolineae bacterium
GCGATCTGCTGGTGGCCACCCTGTACTCCGTGACACAGGCCCACGGTGTGGACGCCGCCGTAATGGTTGGCCGCCCAGGTGTTCATGGCGTTGGGGTTGGCGTAGCTGAGGAAGAGTGCGTCCGCCTGCGCCACTTCCCGGATGTCGCGGCAGAACGCCAGGACCTGGGGAATGTTGCGCTGGCCGTACATGATGCCGCCGGCGCTGAGCGTGTCTCCCACGCACTGATCCACGCCGTACCTCAGCGGGATCTCGATATCGAGCTGGAACGCGTCCAGCCCGCCGATGCGAGTGGTGTTGACGACGTAGTCCGCCCCCGCCAACGCCTTCCGGCGGTCGGTGGTGGCCAGGACCCGGGCGGGCAGCCGGTTGGCCCCGATGTCCCGCTCCACCAGGTGCGTCACCAGGTCCAGGTACTCCTGGTTGATATCCATCAGGGCGATGGTGCTGTCCGCCAACTCGGGAACCGACAACACATCCTGCACCAAGCGCCGCGCGAACGTGACGCTGCCGGCGCCGATGATCGCGATCTTGACCGCCATCTTGCCCACCCCCTCGACCGGTTGCCGGCGCTGAGCGTCCGGCTCCTGCCCCCTCTGTATAGCACAGCCCCTGCTCCCTGACGACGCCACGACGGTCCGCCACTATGGTGGTATTCTGGAGCTGTTGGCTGACCGTCGTGCGCCCGAGCGCCCTCTGCAGAGATAGAGATCGGCTGCCATGCCTAACGCCAGAGCCGGCAATCCCCGTTTCGGGAGGTCAGGCGTCTCCTCGCTGAAGACCGAGCACACTGCCTGCGCTGCCATCGCCGGGGCCACGACACTTCTGCTGGAAGTGGCGCTGACCCGGGTGTTCTCCCTCACGCAGGGCTACCACTTCGCCTTCCTCTCCGTCTCGCTGGCGCTTCTCGGGGCGGCCGCCGGTGGGGCAGCGGTGGCAGCCGGCCTCCCCGCCGGGCCTAGCCTCCGCCGGCCGGCGCCGTGGTGCCTGCTGGCCGGGCCGGCCATTCTACTGGCTGCTGTGGCGGTCTCCCGCCTTCCCGTGGAGACCTACGCCCTCGCCTGGTCGGCACGCCAGGCCGGGCTGTCGTTCGCGCTGGTGCTGCTGCTCACCCTGCCCTTTGCGCTGCTGGGCATGAGCCTGGCGCTATCCTTCGAGCTGGGCTCCGGAGCCGGCGCCGTCTATGCCGCCAATCTGGTGGGGTCAGCCGCGGGAGCGCTAGCGGCGGCGCTCATCCTTCCCCACTGGGGCCCGGTGCGGTCACTGGTGCTCACCGCCTGCCTGTCTGCCGCCGCCCTCCTTTGGGTGAGTCGCAGACATACCCGCCTGCTGGTCCTGCCGCTGCTGGCGCTGGCGGTGGCGCTCCCGTGGGACGGTGCTCTGCCCCTGCGGCTGTCCACCTACCAGCCGCTGTGGCAGGCCCTGCAGGCCGAAGGCTCGCAACTCCTCGACTCCTTCTGGTCGCGCCAGGGCCGCGTGGACGTGGTCGCCGGCCCCAACCTGCGCATGGCCGGGGGCATCTCGCCTGAGTGTCCGGAACCGGTCCCACCGCAGACCATGGTGTACCAGGACGGCGACTCACCCCGGCCCATCGTCAACGTCTCCCGAGCCGATCAGGCCGGGTTCGTGCGCTGCCTGCCCGGTTGGACCGCGCTCCGGCTCCGGGGCCCCGACAGCACGCTTGTCCTCGACCCGGCCGGTGACGTCTCGCTCTGGCTGGCACTGACGGCGCTCCCCGGGGACCTCGCCGCGGTGGTGCCAGCCAGCGGCGTCCGGGCAGCTCTGAGCGACGCTCGCTGGGGCAGCGTAGCGGTGCGCTCCGAACGGGTGCGACTGCTGAGCGACAACCCCCGTGCCCTCCTCCGCGGCGGTGAGCGCTGGGACCTGGTCTACCTGCCTCTGCGCGGCGCCTACCGGGCCGTGGGCTGGGGCACGGGCAGCCTCACCGAGGACTACGGCCGCACGGCGGAAGCACTGACGGACGCTCTTGCCGCGCTCGCCGATGGGGGCTACTTGGTGGCCGAAAGCTGGCTGCAGCAGCCGCCCAGCGAGGAACTGCGCCTCTGGCTCACCGTCATCGAAGCACTGGCGCGCCGCGGGGTGCTCGATCCCGCCGGGCACCTCCTGGCCGCCCGCTCCATGCAGACCCTGGTCATAGCTGCGAGCCCCACTCCCTGGTCTGACACGGAGATCGCCCGCTTCCGCGCCGAGACGCAAGCGCTGAAGTTGGACCTGGTGTGGGTGTCGGGGATCCAGCCTCAAGAGACCAACCACTACAACCGCCTACCCGAAGACGTCTACCACCAGACCTTCGCCGCCGCGCTCGCCGATCCTGCCGGCGTGGCCGACGGCTACGCCTTCATGGTGCAGCCGCCCACCGATGGCCGTCCCTTCCCCCACCACTGCTTCCGCTGGTCCCACACCACCCGCATCCTGGCGCAAGCAGGGCAGGTGGCTCTGCCTTTCGGGGGCATCGGATTCCTGCTGCTGCCGTTGCTGCTGGTGGTGTTGGCCCTCCTCGCCGTCCTGCTCCTGGGTCCGGCCCTGGTGCGCGTGCGCGACCGTCCTGGCATCGCCAGTGTGGTCGGGTTCGTCTCCCTCGGGCTGGGCTACCTGCTGGTGGAGTTGCCCTTCCTGCAGGCAGCCATACTGCTGCTGCGCGACGCCCCCACCTCCATGGCCTTGGTCGTCAGCGCCATGTTGCTGGGCTCGGGGCTGGCGGCCGCGCTGAGCGAGCGCCACCCCAGTCGCCTATGGCTCTGCCTGCCCCTCGCGGCCGTAGGCCTGGCAATGGGCGGCATCAGCTTCCTGCCTGGACTGCTAACGCAGCCGGACTGGGTGCTAGCAAGCGCTGTCTTCCTGCTCGGGAGCTTGATCGGGTTCGGGCTCGGCGGGGCCTTCCCCACGCTGATGCGCCAGTCGAGCCGCCGCCCGGGCCAGCGCGCCTGGGCGGTAGCCGCCAACGGCGCTGCCTCCACCTTGGCCAGCGTTCTTGCCACCGGCCTCGCCGTCCTGGGGGGATTCGGACCCACTCTCGGCGTGGCCCTCACCGCCTACGCGCTGGTCGCCGTCACCGGCATCGGCAGCAGGCAAAGCCCGCCCACCTGACGGTGCCGGGGTCAGCGCCCACCGGTAAGAGGAACGAAGGCTACCGACCCCATGCTGGTGCGGGTGATACCGTCCGGCGTCCTCTCCACCAGCCACAGAGTCTGGAAGAAGCCCTGCGGCCCCACCGGGATCACCAGGCGGCCGCCCTCAGCCAGCTGGTCCAGCAGCGGAGCGGGAACGTGGTCTGGAGCCGCCGTGACCACGATGACGTCGTAGGGCGCGTGCTCCTCCCAGCCATAGTAGCC
>JAAYAV010000395.1 GCA_012719195.1 Anaerolineae bacterium
CCAGGGAGCTCAGCGCCTCTTCCTCCTGAAGCCGCGCTCGATCGATGAGGGCCACGAGGCGGGCTCGCACGCCCGCGTCTGCCAGCAGCGCCGCCGGCTCCTCGTGCCATCTCACTCCGCCCAGCCGATCCGCCATCTCTAGGACCGTACGCACCTCGGCCTCGTAAGCACCGGCCGCCGCCTCCAGGGCCGGCGCCGCCGACGAGAGCGTTCGGGCGGCGTCCCGAAGGAACTCCGCGGCGTTGGTCCGGCCCTCGATGATGGTGTTCATGGCGTCGTTCTGGCACATCAGTGGCGCGAACCGAGCTTCATCGTCGAGCTCCTCGAACCGCCGCCCGTCCGCCAGGGCCGCGGCCCAGGCTTCGTAGGCGGCCAGGCCGGAGTAGTGCTGCCGGAACCGCGGCGTTCGGCCCAGCGTGACGGCCCACTCGATGGCATTCCGATAGGTGTCCGCGAGCGAAGGCCTCGCTGTCTTGTAGTCGAAGGCTACCACGCCAATGGTGTCCGGATACCAGTCGCGCTTCCGGAAGCGGCCGTCGGGCTCGAGACTCACCTTGCCGCTCTCGGTGTTCTCTGGGAAGCCCTGGAAGTGGTGCCAGCCGATGATGACGTCGCCGCCATCGTCGTACCCGGTGATCAGGCCACACTCCGGCGGGAAGACGGTCCCGATACTGATCAGCGGATAGCGCTTGAAGCGGAGATCATGGCAGACGCGTTCGCGTAACGCTGCCTCGCCCTGATACTCCACATTCGGCCCCAGGTAGTCCGGCCCCCGGTAAGTCCCCGTGGGAGCCTCGGCGGGCAGGCCGTCGCGCCACTGGGGATTGCCCAGGATGGCGGGCACCCAGCCGACCGCTCGGAAGGCGCGCCGGATATGCTCGGTGGGATCCTCGCCGATATTCAGTGTGGAGATGTTCCCGCCATCCCACCGCTCGGCGTTCCAGGCCAGGCGAAAGGCCGCGCCGGACACGCCCATGAGGAACGAGTAGGAGTGTGGGTCGCGCAGATAGTGGAGTGCCGCGTGCGTTGCGGCGCACACCCAGGTACCACGCTTCTCTCCGCTGGTACGGGAAGTGTCGAACCCGACGTAGGGCACCCCTTCCAGGACCGCACGCCGGGCCGGAGCAGCGCTGGTGGCCTGTCCCTCACCCACGAGCCGGAGCGCCGCCTCCAAGTGCTCCGAGGCCTCCGCGTCGCGCTGTCGCGCCTGGCGGAGCACATCCACGATGCGACCCCTTACGTCCGGCCGCGCGAAGGCGAGCGACGGTTCCTCCTCCAGCCCGCTGTACTCGGGGTGACCGCCAAGCTGCTCCCAGACCCGCCACATCAGGTCATGCTGGACGCGGAAGCAACCGGCCGCCTGCCGCAGTTCATCGCGTGCCCAGGGGTACTCCTCCGCAGCCCACTCAACGAAGTCGGCGGCGTAGCAGCGGTACTCGGCCACCCCGCCAACCGCGCCATCATGTACCTGGTGCAGCTCTCGGAGACGCTCCGGTGATGAGCGATGGAACGTCTCGTCGCAGAGCAGTGCTTCCTTCCAGGCATCGAAGGCAGCCGTGCCGGTGGCGTACCGGCCGCGAGCCGACTTCTGTCGCATCAGCCGCAACCCCCGCCGAAGCGACGACTCGAACAGCTGGCGTGGCGCCGGACGAACGGGCTCGCCCGACGGGACCACGATGCCCAGAGTGTCCGGGAACCAGCCGCGCTTGCGGAAGTAACCGCCCGGTTCGAACTCCAGACCGGGCGAGAACTCAGGGAAGCCTTGGAAGAAGGACCAGCCGATGAGGACTTCGCCCTCGTCGTCGTAGCCGGCGATCAGGCAACATTCGCTCGGGCCCACGACGCCGAACCCGAGCACCGGCATCCCGGTGTCGATGCTGGAGCGGATGCGCTCCAACATGGACGCTCGATCGGCGTGCTCAGGGAACAGCCGCTCCCGGTCCACACCGGCGTTGCCCAGGGCTTCCGCCCGGTACCCAATGCTCTCCAGTGCCCAGCGAACCGGGTCCAGAGCCTCATCGGTCAAGTACAGCGCACTGGCATTCGCCGGGTCCCACTCGGAGCGGTTCCAGATGTGCGAGAAGCCCTGACCGCACACGGCCATGAAGTAGGCATAGGCACAGGCAAAAGGCGAGCCCAAGGGAGCCGAGTTGCGGTGACGGCATCCGAGCCACTCCAGCCCTCTGTACTCCGCTAACGACTTGAGGCAGGCAGGTAGCGGGATGTCCTCCGGACAGCCCTGAGCGCCCGACTTGACCATGTCGCCGTAGAAGGCGACTCGCGGGACGCCCTCCAGCACGCGGCGAGCAGTATGATCCTTCATCTCCCCTCCCGTCGGTGATGCCCATGTCAAGTGGGCCCGCGCTCGACCCGTCGTGATGCCTTGCCGCCCTTCACACATGACTGCCGGCGCGAAATTGGGGAAGACGCCGGTGCAGGAGTACTGCCACCGGCAGCACCAACCTGTACTGTAGCAGCAGCCCACAGCGTCTTCAAAGCGGATCTGGACCCGTCGGGCGAAGGCGCAGGCTTTGCGCCACCGTGATAAGCCGTATAATGCTAACCGGAAGTGAGTCGCACCTTGGAACCATTGGCACCGACACTCGCATTGGGCGAGAGGCGCTCGAAGGAGAGACGTATGGCTGTCACACCGCATGACCTGTTTGGGTCCCTTGTCCCACAGATGGTAACCGCGCCGACCGGCAGCGGCTCTGGCCTCTCATCGCCTCTCCTCAGCGGCCACGCACTCTTCGCCGCCGGAGACTCTGGCAACAAGCCAACCGTGCGGGTTCAGCGCCGGCGCCGGCCCAGCACCCAAGCCGGCCAACGGGAGCGGGCGGAGGCCCCGAGGCGAGAGCGTCCGGGCGCGCAGCGGCCGCCCAGTGGCGGCGGCGTAGGCGGCACCGGCGGCGGTGGTGGAGGAGTGCCAACCGGTGGTGGCGGCTCGACCGGACCGTCGCTGCCCGGCCTGGGTGGCGCGGTGGGCGGGCCCAAGCTGTCTCTCCCCATCATCGCCGTGCTACTGGTGGTTGCCCTCGCCGGCCTCTTCCTCTGCCAGAGGTGCGGTGGCAG
>JAAYAV010000396.1 GCA_012719195.1 Anaerolineae bacterium
CTAGTCCGTGCCCGGCCGAGGAGGGCCTTGACCGAAGTGGTACAATTTCTAGCGTAGACAGTGTTAGTCATTGTGTATGCAGGAGTGATCGACCATGTCAGACAAGGAGACCACGAGGAAGCCCGAAGGCGAGAGGGCGGCGCTGGAGAAGATCGAGGCCATGCCGGAACCCTATCGCGCGATGGGAGAGCGTCTGCACGCCTTGATCATGGGCGCGGCTCTGGCGCTCCAGCCGGCCCTGTGGTATGGCATGCCCGCCTACCGCAAGGATGGCGCCGTCGTCATGTTCTTCCGCGCCGACGAGTACATGACCTTCGGCCTCACCGAGAAGGCGAACCTCGCCCTCGAGGAAGACGCGCCCCATCAGCTTCGCCCATCCTCGTGGTTCTTCAACACCCTCGACGAAGCGACCGAGGCGGCCCTGGAGGCGATAGTACGTCGGGCCGCGAGCTGAGCGCTCAGCTCGCACGGCAATGCGGCTAGGCCCCGCGCGGGTCTAGCCGCCTTCCCACTCACGTTGCAGCAGGCCGAACTGCTTCAGGTCCACGAAGCGGCCGTGCTCCCAGCACCTCTCGCGCCAGGTGCCCTCGTACCGGAACCCCAGCTTCCGCATCACCCGCTCCGAGGCCAGGTTGCCGTCGGTGCAGTCGCCCTCGATGCGGTGCACACCCAGGTGGGCGAAGCACCAGCCGACCACCTCCCGCATGGCCTCGGTCATGTAGCCGCGGCCCCAATGTGCCGAGGCCAGGTCGTAGCCGATCTCCACGTGGCGGTGCGCCCGATCCCAACGGTGGAAGCCGCAGGTACCGATGACGGTCTCGTCGTCGTGGAGGGTGATTCCCCAGCGAATCGCCTCGTGTTTGTCGAAGTGACCCGCGAACCAACGGATGAGCGCCCGCCCCTCCTCTTCGGTGGTCACAGGCGACCCGTCCAGGAAGCGCATTACCGCCGCATCGCCGAAGATGGTGACCATCGAAGGTGCGTCGGCCTCGGTGATCGCGCGCAGCCGCAGCCTCTCCGTGGTCAGCACCGGCAAGTATTCGAAGGCGAATATGTCGTCCATGGGCATCTCCTGTGTACGGCGTGGGCAGGATAGCACCGGCGGTGGGAGTGGCAACAGGGCTCGGAAGGTCGCCCAGGGCCGGAGTTGCACTTGCGACAGTTGACCGTTTCGGTCACACTTCGCCGGCGTGGCAACGGCGCCCATACCGAGCATCAAGGAGAGGCCCCATGCACGGCAGCCCCGCTCCCTCCGCGCCGGACCCCGTCTCCGGCTACAAGTCGCGCCTCGGCATCCGCATGTTCATCTTCTACGCCATCGTGTACGCCGGCTTCGTCCTCATCAACAGCTTCGCGCCCAAGCTGATGGGGGCAGTCGTTATGGGACAGACCTTCGCCGTGGTGTACGGCTTCGGCCTCATAGTGCTGGCTCTCATTCTGGCGCTGGTCTACAACTCCCTCTGCGGTAGGGCTGAAGACCGGGCCAGAGCGGAAACCGACGACAGCACGGTGGAGGTGTTCGAATGAACTACCAGCC
>JAAYAV010000397.1 GCA_012719195.1 Anaerolineae bacterium
CCCGGCCTGCTGCGGTCGCTCCTGGCGGAGATCCTGAGCACATTGGTGCGGGCCGGCGGGCCCGTACGCCTGACGTTGCAGGCCGATGAGAGCCGCACCGCTCTGGTCTTCCTGGTGCCGGTGGGGCTAGAGGCGGTGTGTGCCGCTCTGGAAGAGCACGCCACACCCCTGCTACGGGCGCTTCAGCTCGCCCACAACTGCTGCCCAGCTGAGGGCGGCACCCGGCTGGAGATCACTTTCCCTCGGGCTTCGGACCAAGTGGTGCTGATCGTGGAGGACAATCCGGGAGCGCGGGCTCTCTACGCCCGCTACTTGGAGGGAACGGAGTGGTCGCCTCTGGCCGCCGAGCGACCGGAGGCGGTACCGGCACTGGCCGCCGAGCGCTCGGCAGCCGCCGTCATTCTCGACATCATGATGCCGGAAACGGACGGCTGGAGCGTCCTTCAGGCCCTGCGGATGGATCCACAGACCTCCACCATTCCGGTGATCGTGTGCTCCGTTCTGAACGACCCGGAACTGGCGTCCGCCCTGGGAGCGACCAACTACCTCACGAAGCCTGTGTCGCGCTCTCAGCTGCTGGGAGCGCTTCGGAGGGCTCAACCGGCGGGTAGCCGGTTCTGAGTTGGCTCAGGCAGGCCCGCAGGAGCACCAGATTGTCTTCCTCCGAGAGACCCAGCGCCGAGGACACGCAGAAGCTCCGCGCTGCTAGGCCACGTAGCTCCGCCTCCGGCCGCTGCGCCGTGACGGCGATCACCGACGGGCGACCGTAGGCTTCGTCCTGACGGATCCGCTCCGCCACCGCGTGGCCGTTCATCCCCGGCAGGGCCACGTCCAGCAGCACAACCGCTATGGGTTCCGACTTCAGCAACGCCAGCGCATCGGCGCCGTTGTAGGCCCAGACGACGCGGCGCTCCCCCGCCTGTGCCTCCAGCACCCGGCGCACCAGGCGCACGAAGCCGGGATCGTCATCCACCACCAGCACGGTGCCCGCCGGCGCGTTGCTCTGCACCGCCGCCATCAGGGCGTCCCCGTCCACCGGCTTCACCAGCCACTCGGCGAAGAGACCGCCGCCCACGTAGCTGCGGGTGATGGGGAGGCCGCACTGCACCACCGGGAGCGGGTCGCTCCACCCCGCCGTCAGGGATTCCGACCCGTCAACTCCCGCGGCGGACTGCGTCACCACCAGAGCCTGGCTATGCTCCTGCAGCGCCATCCGTCTCCCTTCCTCCACGTCGGCAGCCGCCAGGATGGCGTAGCCCTCCAGGTGGCGCGAGAGGTAGGCATGCTCCTCCGCTCCTCCCACCACCACCACCGTCTGCTCCGCGCCCTCGTTGCCTTGGCTTCCAGCCGGCGCGTCCCCCAGCTGGACCACCTGCTTCTCCTGCAGCGGCAGGCTGAAGTAGAACGTGCTCCCCAGGCCCACGGCGCTCTCAACCCACATGCGGCCGCCATGCATCTGAACAAACCGCCGAGCGATGGCAAGACCCAGGCCCTTGCCCGCCTGCCTCGGCTCGATGGCCGCGTCCTCGCTCTGCTGGAACTCCTCGAAAATGTGCTTTAGATCGCTCGCCGATATGCCGGGGCCGGTGTCCGCGACCGAAACCACCACCTCCCCCGCGTCTATGCCGGCCGAGACCACCACTTCGCCCGTCTCAGTGAAGCGGCAGGCGTTGGCGAGGAGGTTGAGCAGGACCTGCCGCAAGCGCGTCGGATCGATGAAGAGAAGCGGGAGGCCCTCCGGCACCCGCTGCACGAGCCGCACCGTCTGCTTCTCCACCAGAAGCCGCGACGCCAGACCGATCGCCTGGGAGATCAGCGTGCTCAGGTCGCAGTTCTCTCGGCGCATGGGCATCTTCAGAGCCTGGAGACGCGCCAGGTCGAGGACGTCGTCAATGAGCTCGGAGAGATAGCGGGCGCTGCGCTGGATCTCTCCCACGTCGCGCCGCTGGGCTGGCGTCCACACCGCTCCGGTGTACACCTCCGGGTAGCGCTGCATCACCTCGACGAACCCGAGGATTATGTTGAGTGGCGTGCGCAGCTCGTGACTCACGGTGGTGGCGAACTGCTCCTTGAGTTGGCGCGCCTCCGTTGCCTCCCTCTGCGCCGCCGCCAACTCGTTGAGGCTCCGGCGGAGCAGGCCGTTGGAGACCCGCAGGGCCTTGTTGAGGCGGTTCACTTCCTCTTGGCGCAACCGGACCTGGCGCGCCAGGGCGACCGCCTCCGCGCCCTGCTCCCACGCATCTGCCAGCTGCCGCCGG
>JAAYAV010000398.1 GCA_012719195.1 Anaerolineae bacterium
CCCTCATCGGCGCACCTACTGGGGACCACTTCCCTGGGCCAGGACGTGTTCTGGCAGCTCACCGTCGCCATACGCAACTCGCTGCTGCTGGCTGTCTTCTCGGCGCTGGTATCGAGGGTGATCGCGCTCTTCGTAGGTCTGGTGGCAGGCTACGTCGGTGGGATGGCGGACCGGGTGCTGATGTTCATCAGCGACGGTTTCATAGTTCTGCCTCTGCTGTTGGTGCTGGTGCTGCTGGCCATCTTGATTCAGGAGCAACTGAGCCTACTGACCATGGCGCTGCTCTTCGCGCTGTTTGGGTGGGCGCTAGATGCGCGGTTCATTCGCTCGCAGATACTCAGCCTCAGGGAGAGGGAGTTCACTTACACCGCTATCCTCTCGGGCACCCCGGCGCTGAGGCTGATCTTCAATGAGTATCTCCTCTTCGTGGTACCTCTGACGACAGCGACACTCATCGGCAATATGATCTGGGTGACCGGTATGGAAGTCACGCTGGCCTACCTGGGCCTGACAGACATCGCCGTCCCCACACTGGGCACCATGCTCCACTTCGCCCTCAACTACCAGGCGGTGCTGCTGGGGCTGTGGTGGTGGATCTTCACCCCTATCGGGGCGGCTGTGGTGCTTTTCGTCGCGCTGTACCTTCTGTCGATCAGCATAAGCGAGTACCTTGATCCCCGGGCGCGCATCCAGCGAGTGGGCGAGAGATAGGAGGCGGGCCATGTGGGCGGTCAAGGCAGAGAAGGTAGAGGCCTCATACTTCCTGGATATGCTAGGGACTAGGAGGATCGTAACAGCGGTCAACGGTGTCGATCTGGAGATCCGGGCCAATGAGATCTACGGGATAGCGGGCGAGAGTGGCTGCGGCAAGACGACCCTGGTCAAGACACTGCTCGGGGATGTTCAGCCTCCGCTGCGAGTGGTGGGCGGCAAGGTGTGGTACCGCGTCGATGGAGAGGCTCTCGATCTGTATGCGCTGAAGCCGGAGCAGCGACAGCGGCTGCGCTGGTCGTTCATCTCCTACGTTCCCCAGAGCTCGATGAGCAATCTCAATCCGGTGGTCAAGCTGAAGGGCTCCTTCAGCGACTTCCTGAGGAGCCACGTTCGGCGTCGCGATGGCGAAGAGCTGCTAGAGAAGGCGCGCCAGCATCTGATGCACCTTGGGCTGCCCCCGCACGTGCTGGAGGCCTACCCGCATCAGTTGTCGGGGGGAATGCGCCAGCGGGTGGTGATAGCTTTGGCCACGGTGCTCTCGCCTCGGGCTGTAGTCACCGACGAGCCGGTCACGGCTCTGGACGTGGTCGTTCAGCGGGGTGTGCTCCAGCTTCTCCGGGAGGTGCAGCAGGAGCAACAGAACGCGTTGGTGATGGTTACCCATGACATGGGTGTGTTGGCCAACATTGCTGATCGCGTCGGGATCATGTACGCGGGGAGGATCATCGAGGAAGCGGGCGTCGAGGCTATCTTCAGGCAGCCACGACACCCGTATACCCAGTACCTCATCAACTCCTTGCCCAAGTTCGGGGACAAGACGATGCGGGAAAGCGCGCCCGGAGCGCCTCCATCTCTGGCCGACCTTCCCAAGGGGTGCCCCTTCCATCCTCGCTGTCGGTACGCCATGGACGTGTGCAGAGAGGCTGTGCCGCCCTGTGTGACCGTCGCCGATCAGCATAGGGTGGCCTGTTGGCTGACCCAGGAGGAAGACGATAGACACCATTCTTGAGGTCCAGAACGTAAGCAAGGTCTTCCACATGGGCAGCGTCTTCTCGCGGCTTCGCATCACCGCCGTGGAGAAGGTGTCCCTGAGTGTGCACCGGGGCGAGATCTTCGGATTGGCGGGCGAGAGCGGCTGCGGCAAGAGCACGCTGGCGAAGATGATTCTCGGGTTCGAGCAGCCCAGCGAGGGTGAGATCATCCACCGGGGCCGGAGCGGAGAGAGCATCACCGGCAAGAATGCCTGGAGACGGGCAGGCGTGCAGTTGGTCTCCCAGAACCCGTTCGAGGCCTTCAATCCCCTCCGTCAGGTCGAGGCCTACTTCTTCGAAGGGGTGCGCAACTTCCGGCTGGCGAGCAACCGAAAGGAAGCGTTAGCAGTCATCGATCGGGTGCTGCGGCTGGTCGGCATGAGCTACGATGAGATCGCCGGCCGCTACCCGGCGGAGTTCTCGGGCGGGCAGCTGCAGCGAGTCTCGATTGCCAGGTCGCTTCTCAGCGAGCCTCTGTTGCTGATTGCCGACGAGCCGGTGTCGATGGTAGACGCCTCGCTGCGAATGTCCATCATGAACCTCTTCCGCGAGTTGAAGGACAGGCTCGGCCTAGGCATCGTGTATATCACGCACGACTTGGCCACCGCATACTACGTTTGCGACCGTATCGCCATCATGTTTCGAGGCAATATCGTCACCATGGGTGATGTGGACAAGGTGCTGCTGGAGCCTAGGCATCCCTACGTGAGGCTGTTGCGGGAGTGCATCCCCGAGCCAGAGCCGGACAGGCGGTGGACCAGCAAGATACGCTTTGCCGAGAGCGAGGCACAGGAGTACTTGCGGACGGGCTGTAAGTTCGCCGGCCGGTGCGCGCGGGCCATGGAGATATGCATGCGCGAGGCCCCCGAGTACACCGAGGTCGATGGCACTCTCATCCGATGCCATCTGTGTGCTGACGAGATTGCCGACGAGGTGGGCCAGTAGGTCAGAAGGGCAGGCAACAACGCAGTGGGGACAGATGTGCCGCCCACCGCAGCAGGCGTCTCTGGGGCAGCCGCAAGGCGGCCGCTCTGCCGGCGGGCCGCTACAGATCGCGGTGTAGGGCCCCGTCTGTGTTCGTAGCCAGAGACACTAGGGTACGCGCGCGTCCATTCCAGGAGGGATTGAATGTCTGAGCGCATGACGACTAGAGAGCGAATCCAGCGGATGTTTGATCACAAAGAGGCAGACCGAGTGCCCATAGTGGATACGCCCTGGGAGTCCACCATCGCCCGCTGGCATCGCGAGGGTATGCCGGCCGGCGTCAATTGGGCCGAGTACCTCGGCGCGGACTGCGTCCGCTTCATCTCGACCGATAACAGCCCGCGCTACCCACGGCGGATGATCGAGGACACCGACGAGTACCGGGTATACAC
>JAAYAV010000399.1 GCA_012719195.1 Anaerolineae bacterium
CTGCCACGGAGGCGCAGAGGCACTGAGCTACCAGCCCATGGAGAGATCGCCCTAGGGCCGCTGCAATCCGCGCCTACCCTAGAAGAAGGCCGAGGTTCGGCACGGGCCAGATCGTCCTGGATCGACTCCTGCAGGCGAGGATTGCGTGACACGGCTCTCTCGGCAAGAAGGTCGACTTCGGTGCCAAGGAGCTGCTCCCGGTACTGGTGCGGGCCGACGATCTCGCACCCCACAGGACCCTGCAACTCAACCAGCAGATCCACGTCGCTGTCGCCCTGAGCATTTCCGCGTGCGCGTGAGCCGAAGACGGCGACTGCACTCACGTGGTACCGGTCCCGTAGCGGGGGCATGGCCTGCCGAAGCAGCCATATTATCTCCCCCCGTGAAGGCGTTACCGCTGCCGCCGCCAACTGTATCCTCCACCCCCTTCCGAACCCTTCAACCACGTCCAGCAACACAGTCTACGCACGGGTCCGGCGCCAGCGTCTTCACCTTCATGGGAAGCTGGAACAACCTGCTCGGGCCGGTTGTCTATCTCACCAGCTACAAAAAACTCACCCTGCCCGTGGGGCTAGCCTTCTTCCGTGGACAGCATGGCACCCAGTGGGCCCTGCTCATGGCCGGAGCCACCATCAGCGTCATCCCGATCATCCTCCTCTACATGTTCGCCCAGCAGTACTTCGTCCAGGGCGTGGTCATGAGCGGTATCAAGGGGTAGACTCACCCCATCTTTCCTGGGAGTCCCTGCCATGCTCGCCGGCTTCGGCAAGTCCGACATCACTCCGCCCGTGGGCACCAACCTCACCGGCTACCTCGCCCGCCTCGGCCCCGCCATCGGGGTGCGCGACCACCTCTTCTGCCGCGCCCTCGTGGTGGGCCAGGGCTCCGATCAGGCCGCCCTCCTCGTCGCCGACACGCTCGGCTTCGGCATCGCCTACACCGAGCAGGTCAAGGCAGCCGTCGCCGCCACCACCGGCATCGCCCCCGAGCGTGTCATCCTCGCCGCCACCCACACCCACGCCGGCCCCGCCAGCGTCTACCTGCAAGGCTGTGGCGATCTGGCGCTGGACTGGCTGGAGGGATTCCCGGCCAAGGCAGTCGCCGCCGTGCGCGCCGCCCAGTCCGACCTCAGCGAGACCGACCTGCGCTTCGGGACTGTCCCGGTGCCCGGCATCGCCATCAACCGGCGCGATCCTCAGAGTGGCCCTTTGGACGAGGAGCTGTCGGTTCTCTGGTTCCAGGGGCGCGATGGCAGACCCAGAGGCGCCATGCTGCACTTCACCTGTCACGCCGTTGTCATGGACGGAGACAACCGGCTCATCTCGGCCGAGTACCCGGGGGCCGCCTGTAGGCAACTGGAAGACCTCACCGGCGCTCCCGCCATGTTCCTCCAGGGCCCCTGCGGCGACATCAACCCGGCCCAGCGTCACTCCTTCGCCCACGTGGACGGCGCCGGCGCCAAGCTGGCCGAGGCGGCGGCGGAGCTCATGCGTCAGGGCGGCACGGCGGTGGAGGCAGCGGTCCCTCAGGTTGAGACCCAAACCCTGGACCTTCCTCTCGTAGCGCCGCCGGCGTATGGCGAGATTCTCGCCTTCCGCCGCGAGCACCAGTCGGGCGCCTTCGCTGCCGACGCGGCGCACGACATCATGCGGGCCAAGATGCACCGAGCCATGGTCACCTGGGCCGACCTCACCATCGGCGGTGTGTGTTCCGGCTTGCTGCAGGGCGGGCTGACGGTCGCCTCGCAGTGTCTGCGCCTCGGCGATGTGCTTCTGCTGACGTCCCCGGGCGAGCTGTTCGTCGAGTTCGGGCTGGAGGCGAAGCGCCGGGCGCGGTCCCAGGGGAAGCAGGCCTTCGTCGTAGCCTACACCAACGCCGACATCGGCTACATCCCCACCGCCGAGAGCTACGCCAAGGGCGGCTACGAGGTGGATTCGGCCTACCGGTACTACGGCTACCCCGGACCCCTCGCCCCGGAGGCAGGAAAGAGGGTCGCCGCGGCATTGGCCCGGTTCATAGACGGGTAGGCGCAGGACCGCTAGCCACGGCACTGCATGGCGCTGATGCCTGCCCTCTCTCTCCTAGGAGGCATAGCATGGCGAAGTTGGCGATCAACGGCGGCACCCCGGTGCGCACCTCCCCGTGGCCCAAGTGGCCGGAGGTGGACGAGAGCGACGTCCAGGCCGTCTCCGAGGTCATCCGCAGCGGTCGTTGGGGTCGCCTCGGGGGCACGAAGTCGGCCGAGTTCGAGCAGAAGTTCGCCGCCTACCAGGGCTGCCAGTACGGCCTAACGGTGTCCTCCGGGACAGCGGCGCTGGAGATCGCCCTCCGCGCCATGAAGCTCGCGCCGGGGGACGAAGTCATCGTCCCGCCCTACACCTTCATGGCCACCGCCACCGCCGTCCTCCAGGTGGGCGCCCTTCCCATCTTCGTCGACATTAACCCGCGCACCTACAACCTGGACCCGGCGCTCATCGAGGACGCCATCACCGACCGCACCCGGGCCATCATCCCGGTGCACTTCGGCGGCCTGCCCTGCGACATGGACCCCATCATGGCCATCGCGCGCCGGCACGGCCTCAAGGTCCTGGAGGACTGCTCTCACGCTCACGGAGGCCAGTGGAAGGACAAGGGGCTGGGCTCCATCGGCGACGCCGGCGCCTTCAGCCTCATGTCGGGCAAGAACCTCGCCACCGGCGAGGCCGGCATCATCACCACCAACGACCCCGAGCTTCTCGGCTGGTCCGTCCTCTATCACGACTTCTGGCGCGGCGCCGTGCGCGCCGGCTCGGTGGAGTCCGAGTTGCCCCAGGGCTGGACCACCCGCTTCCCGGTGCTCGCCGGCAACGACCGCACCAACGAGATCGAGGCGGCCCTTCTCCTGTCCCAGTTCGCCAAGCTGGAAGATCAGGCCCGGCGCCGCTCCCGTAACGGCGACTACCTCAACCGCCTCGTGGCTCAGATCGAAGGCGTGCGCCCCTTGCGCACCGACCCTTACGTCACCCGCAACGTCTATCACATCCTTACGCTGCAGTACACGGGCGAAGGGTTCGGTGGCCTGTCGCGGGAGAAGTTCAGCCAGGCGCTCAACGCTGAGGGCATCCCCAACAGCCTGGGCTACCTCAAGACCGTCTACCAGCACCCGGTCTTCCGGGAGGCGGAGACGGCCCTGCCGGGCGGGTTCCCGGTCAAGGGCGGCTACTACGGGCGCGAGATAGACTACAACCAGGTGCACTGCCCTGAGGCGGAGCGGCTCTGCCACGAGGAGACTCTCTGGTTCGGCCAGAGCATGTTCCTGGGGCCGCAGTCGGACATGGATGACGTGGCCGAAGCGATCCAGAAGATCAGGGCCAACGCCCGCGAACTGCGCTAGCCTCCGGCCGGCCGAGGGGGCACCCCAGCGGTGCGACGCTACCCCAGATCCATCAACACTGCTATAGTAAGGGGCAACTGGCCGGCACAGCCGGCAACCACCAGGAGGATAGCGGCATGGCTAGCGGACAGCGATTGGCGATTGACGGCGGCGCCCCCGTGCGCACGGCACCCTTCCCCGCCTGGCCCGTCTATGGCGAGGCAGAGGAGCAGGCCCTCCTGGGAGCCCTGCGCAGCAACAAGTGGGGTATCGGCAGTGAGCTGATCGCCGAGTTCGAGGAGAAGTTCGCCGCCCTCCAGGACGCGAAACAGTGCATCTCCGTCTTCAACGGTACTGTGGCCATCGAGGTCGCCCTGCGCGCAGCCGGCGTCAGCTACGGCGACGAGGTCATCGTCACGCCCTACACCTTCGTCGCCACTGCCTCGGCCGTCCTCATGGTCGGCGGCATCCCCGTCTTCGCCGACATTGACCCCGACACCTACCAACTGGACGCCCAATCGGCCAAGGGCCTCATCACCGAGCGCACCAAGGTCATCATCCCGGTGCACATCGGCGGCGGACCTGCCGACCTGGACGCCGTGCTCGATGTGGCCCGGCCCGCCGGGCTGAAAGTCATCGAAGACAGCGCCCAGGCCCACCTGGCCGCCTGGAAGGGCACCCGCGTGGGCGCCATCGGCGACCTGGGCACCTTCTCCTTCCAGTCCAGCAAGAACCTCACCGCCGGCGAGGGCGGGGCCATTGTCGGCAACGACGACGCTCTCATGGACCGCGTCTGGTCCTTCCGCAACGTCGGCCGCGTCCGCGAGGGCGCCTGGTACCAGCATGAAGTGCTGGGCGGCAATGCCCGCATGGGTGCCTGGCAGGCGGCCGTCCTGTTGGCGCAGATGACGCGCGCCGAGGAGCAGTTGGCCCGGCGCGAGGCGAACGGCACACTGCTGACCGACTTGCTGGGCCGCATCCCCGGCATCCGCCCGCTCAAGCGCGATGCACGCGTCACCCATCACGCCTACCATCTCTACATCTTCCGCTACGATGCCGCCGCCTTCGGTGGCCGTCCCCGTGAGGACTTCTTCAAGGCCCTGGCGGCAGAAGGGGTCGCTTGCTCGGCCGGTTACAACCCGCTCTACCGCATGAACGCCATCATTGACGCCTCCGAGACCATCGGCCGCATGACAGGCACGCCGATAGCCTCGGTGGAGACGAATGCCGAGCGCTGCCCGGTGGCGGAGCGCGTCTGCGCCGAGGAGAGCTGCTGGCTAAGCCAGAACCTGCTCCTCGGCCCAGAGCAGGACATGCACGACATCGCCAACGCCGTCGCCAAGATTCAGAAGGCCTGGAGCTAGGCCGGGATCGCTTCTCGCCGCTCTGCATCGGCACCACCTGAGCGCCACCGCGGTCCTCCGCCCTCTATGGGGGGCGGTCGCGGTGGCGTTCGCTCGCTATACAACCGGCGCTATCACGACTAAGCTACTCTTCGTGTTCAAGCGCTCCAGGCGCGCGGCTCCCGCCTCCGCCTGACCCGGATCTCACCTCAAGCAAGGAGGCCCTAGATGAGTGTCACCAAAGTGCGCTGGCTTCGCACCGGCTCACGTGAAAGCGACCTGACCCTGGCACACGCCGCCCGTCAGCTGTCCCGGTACGTCGAGCGGCTGACCGGCCAAGTCTGGAGCATCAAGTCGGCCAAGGCACACCGTGCCGGGGCTGACACCGCCTGGCTCGGTATCTGCGATGCGCTGCCCGAGCCCCCCTCCGGCGCCCTGACAACCGCCCCCTGGGACGACGGGTTCGCCGTCTGGGCGGAGGACGAGCAGTTGTTCGTCGCCGGCCGCAACGCCCGCAGCGTGCTCTTCGGCGTCTATGCCTTCCTGGAGAGCCAGGGGGTACGCTTCCTCCGTCCCGGTCCCGCGGGCGAGGTAATCCCCTCGCTCAAGGACGTGACGCTCCCGGCGGAGCCCATCGCCGACGCACCGCGCCACCGGCATCGCGGCCTCTGCATTGAGGGCGCGCCCTCCATCAACCACGCCCTGGCAGTGGTAGACTGGGCGGCCAAGAACCGCTTCAACACCATCTTCCTGCAGTTCTTCTCCAGCCGATACTTCTACAACCGCTGGTACGAGCACAAGTACAACACCCTCTATCGCGGCCATGAGATCAGCGACGCCCAGGCGCTGGCGCTGGACGAGCGCATCATCGCCGCCATGAAGCGCCGCGGGCAGATCTTCCATCGCGTCGGCCACTCCTGGACCAGCGCCGCCTTCGACATGCCGCGCTCCGGCTGGGTGACCGCTGACGACAGCGAGATCCCGGAGGAGTTCGCCCACTTCCCGGCCGAGTTGGACGGGGAGAGGAAGCTGTTCCACGGCATTCCCATCAACACCGAGATCTGCTACAGCTACCAGCCCGCCTTCGACCGCTTCGTGGAGAACATCGTCAAGTACGCCGAGGAGCACCCCGAGATAGACGTGGTGCACGTCTGGCTCTCCGACGCACCCAACAACAAGTGCGAGTGCGAGGAGTGCCGCCCGCTGAGCATCTCGGACTGGTACGCCAAGGTGATCAACGCTCTGTCGGCAGAGCTGAGCAAACGGGCCCCCAACACCCGCTTCGTCTTCCTCTGCTACTTCGAGCTCCTCTGGGCCCCGGAGAAGGTGACCATCGAGGACCCCGAGGGCAAGGCAATCATGATGTTCGCGCCCATCAGCCGCTGCTACGCCCACGCTCTCAATGACCCTGAGTGCACCGACGGCGAGGTCTGGGAACGGCCGGAGCTGAACAAGTTCTCCGCCCCGCACAGCAACGCCTACTTCATCGACCGGCTGCGCGAGTGGCGAAAGGCCTTCCAGGGGGATAGCTTCGACTTCGACTACCACCTGATGTGGGCCAACTGGCGCCAGTGCACCGACACCCTGGTGGCGCGCGTGATCTGGGA
>JAAYAV010000400.1 GCA_012719195.1 Anaerolineae bacterium
AAGGAAGTATCAGTCACCCGCTCTGCCGTTGTCCGCCGGCCCGGCCTTGGGCAGGTCGATGTGGAACGTCGCTCCGTCACCCGGCACACTCTCGGCCCAGATCCGCCCACCATGGGCCTCGACGATGGCCCGGCTAATGACCAGACCTAGGCCGCTGCCACCGATCTTCTGAGAAGCCCGGCTGCCGCGGTAGAAGCGCTCGAAGACGTGCTCCAGTTCGTCGGCGGTCATGCCGATGCCCTGATCCTGCACGGACAGTAACGCCCGGTCCGGGGTCTCCATGAGTTTCACCAGGACCTCATCCCCAGTCTCGCTGAACTTGATGGCGTTGCCTATCACGTTGTCGAGGGCTTGCTGCAGCCGCCGGCAGTCCGCTTCCCGCATGAAGCAGGTGGTAGGGGCGTCCACCTTCAGCGACACTCCGGACTGGGCCGCCACCACGGAGGCCGCCTGGACCGTGTGATGCACCAGCTCCGACAGATCCACGTCTGCGCACAGTTCCAGGTGCCCGGCCCGAGCCCGCTCCAGGGACAGCATCTGGTCCAGCAGGCGAATGATGGCAGCCGTGCGGCGCTCGATCACCCGGAGGGCATGCTCCTGGCGCTCGTCCAGCGGCCCCAGGGTCCCGGCAAGGAAGAGGTCCACGTACCCACGGACGAAAGTGAGGCCCCCGCGCAGCTCATGGGACATGTCCTCGATGAACTCAATACGCTCATCGAGGGCCTCGCGCAGTCGTCGCAATTCCGAGGTCCCCGAAGCGGAACTCCGGCTTACCGGACTCTCGCGCTCACCTGGAGCGTTACTTCGCATGGACGAGCCACCCCCAATACACTAGTGCCACTATCAGAACCGCGATCGAACCTACCACCAGAGGCAGATCATACACTACTAGCCGGAGCATCGTGCCCGCCCGGCCTAGATCCAGCAACAGCCGCGCCACTCCCGACCAGGCCAGGAGCCCGGCTCCCCAGTAGGCGATCCGGTAGCGCGGGGGCATCCCCGTAACCGCCCCCAATCGGGCGCTAATGCCGCCCAGCATGTACGACGCGTAGGCCGCCGCCAGCAGCGCCACCGCTCCTAGGTAACTAAGATCGCCTCTCAGTTGGCGCCTTCCAGCATCAGTCCGAATAGGTGCCGCGCCGACCAACCGACGACCAGGCCGGATACGGCCAGGACTACCGAGGGAGCCCAGCCGTCCGCGGCGCTGCCCGTCCAGGCATCCCATACTCCGCCCACCAGCAGCACGATGGCGCCGGCGGCCAGGACCCGATAATACGTCGATCTCCCGGCCTTGGCCTGGTAGAAGCGACCCAGTGCGGCGAGCACCAGCCCGACGGTCCCGAGAGCCACCCAGGCCAATGTCTCCGCTAGTCGAAGGATCAGCACGTCCGCCATGTCTCGCCCTGGCCCAGCCGGCCTAACGGCCGAGGAAAGCCTTGGCGAAGGAGTCCGACATGCGACGCGGGCTGCCACTGAGTATGCCTTCGCGTCCTTCGAAGCGCGACTGAATGGCGATGCCCTGGCCGGTTAGGTCGTACTGACG
>JAAYAV010000401.1 GCA_012719195.1 Anaerolineae bacterium
ACGGAGTGGCCCTGGTCGGCGCCGGGGTGATCGCGCCCGTCCATGCCGAGGCCCTCGCCGCCCTGCCCAACGCCCGCCTGGTCGCCGTCTGCGACGTGGCTCGCGACAAGGCCGATGCCCTAGCCGCCAAGTACGGCGCTGAGGCCTGCTACACCCTCGAGGACGTGCTAGACCGCCCCGACGTGGACGTGGTGGACGTGGTGGTGTGGAGCGGCAAGCACGCCGAGATCGGCGTACAGGCGGCCCGCGCCGGCAAGCACGTCTTCGTCACCAAGCCCATTGACGTGACGCTCGAAGCCATTGACCGGCTCATTGAGGCCTGTGACGAGAACGGGGTCAAGCTGGGAGCGGTGCACCAGTTCCGCAGCTACCCCTCCTACCGGGCCGCCAAACAGGCGGTGGCCGATGGCGCCATGGGCAAGATGGTCCTGGGCAATGCCTTCGTCCCCTGGTACCGGGCCCAGTCCTACTACGACGGCGACGAGTGGCGCGGCACCTGGAAGTGGGACGGCGGCGGCGCTCTCATGAATCAGGGTGTCCACTACGTGGATCTGCTCCAGTGGATCATGGGCGGGGTGCGGGAGCTCTTCGCCTACGCCGACATCTCCGCCCACCACGAGCGCATCGAGGTGGAGGACGTCGCCTCGGTGGCGCTCCGCTTCCGCGACGGCTCCATCGGCACGCTGCAGGCCAGCACGGCGGTGTATAAGGGAATGCCCGCGCGCATGGACTTACACGGCGAGAAAGGGAACATCCTGCTGGTGTCCGACGAGGTCACCCACTGGGACGTGGAGGGCCTTCCCCAGCCCGAGGGCGTCGGCCAGGTGGAGGGCAGCACCGGAGCCGCCGACCCCCGCGCCGCCCTGCGTCGCCCCGCCATTGACGCTCACATAGATCAGATCGGCGCCTTCCTGCGCGCCATCGAGACCGGCGGCGAACCATTCATCGATGGGCGCGAGGCGCGCAAGGCGGTGGAGCTCAACCTGGCCATCTACCGGTCGGCGCGGGAGAAGCGTGCCGTCAGCCTTCCGCTGTAGAGCGCAATAACCGCAGAGGCACGGAGGCACCGAGACGGACCAGTCGTGCCCCGTGCTCCGTGGTGGTTGGAAGCGAGGGGCCGCCTAGTCCTGGTCGATGGGAGCACGACGCCGCCGCTTGGTGTCGCTCCGGCGCCGCTTGCCTTCCAGCCGCCGCAGGCGGGAAGCGGCGGTGGGTTTGGTGGCGTGCCGCGGCTTGGGCGGCCGCAGCGCTCGCCGCACCAGGTCGGCCAGCCGCTCGCGCGCGTCCTCACGGTTCCGCTCCTGGGAGCGGAAGCGGCGCGCGTTGATCACCAGCACACCCTGATCGGTAAGGTGGGCGGCCGCCAGGCGCAGGAGTCTCTCGCGTACCGGCTCCGGCAACGATGGCGACCGGCTCACGTCCCAGCGCAGTTGCACCGCCGTGGCCACTTTGTTTACATTCTGGCCCCCGGGTCCGGCCGAGCGGACGAACTCCTGCTGTAGTTCCCGCTCGTCGATCCAGATCTCGCCTTCGATCTCCATCGCACTCCCCCGGCCCTCACTGGGGCGGTCGGGCGCCGCCCACCCCGCGCGCCCTCCACGAGGGTGAACCCGGCCGCCCTCTGCCGCCTTGGGCGCGCCTCTGATGATGCCATCACCGCAGCGGCCCCGCCATTGCCACCGCCGCGCCCGCGGCCCTACGATGGGCGGGCACCCAGCCAGAGATCCTCGAGGAGCGGACGATGAGGCAAGCTACTTCGACGCCGGCATCGGCCAGGAGACCGGCCATCCTCGCCGCCATGCAGGACGTCATGGGCCCTCTACCCGGAGAAGAGCGCCGCGTCCCCCTAGATCTGTGCATCCACGCCGAGGAGCGCCTGGAGGGGACGACCCGGCTGCGGGTGTCCTATGCCGCCGAGCCGGGCGACCGCGTCCCCGCCCACCTGTTCCTGCCCCAGCGCGCCCAGGGGCCGGTGCCCGGAGTACTGTGCCTGCACCAGACCACCACCATCGGCAAGGACGAGCCCGCCGGCCTAGGAGGCCTGCTCAACCTACACTACGCCCTCGAACTGGCGCAGCGCGGCTTGGTGGCCCTGGCCCCCGACTACCCCGGCTTCGGCGACAACCACACCGATGCCTACGGCCTCGGCTACGCCAGCACCACCATGAAGGCGATCTGGAACCACATGCGCGGCCTGGACCTGCTGCAGTCGCTGGCCGAGGTGCAGCCCGACCACCTGGGCTGCCTCGGCCACTCCCTGGGCGGGCACAACACCCTCTTCTTGGCCGCCTTCGACGAGCGAGTGCGCGCGGCGGTGACCAGTTGCGGCTTCAACTCCTTCCGCAAGTACTACGGCGGCGACCTCACCGGCTGGAGCCACCGCGGCTACATGCCCCGCATCGCCGACGTCTACGGCCGAGACGCAGAGCGCCTGCCCTTCGACTTCCCCGACGTCCTGGTGGCCATCGCGCCTCGGGCCCTCTTCGTCAATGCCCCGCTGCGCGACTCCAACTTCGAGGTGTCGGGCGTGCACGACTGCCTGACCGTTGCCCGGCCCGTATACGAGGCGCTGGGTGCAGAGGAACGACTGGTGGCCGCCTTCCCGGACGCGGAACATGACTTTCCGCCCGCGGAGCGCGAGCAGGCCTATCGCTTCCTGGAGGAGCAGTTGGCGTGATCGCGGCTAGGGGGCGATGACGGTCCCCTCACCCGCCGC
>JAAYAV010000057.1 GCA_012719195.1 Anaerolineae bacterium
GGCTCGATGACCTTGACGGGCGTGCCGGGCGGATCCAGCGCCAGCGCCTGGCGCAGCCGGTAGACCGAGCTGACGTGCATGCCGGTGACGGTGCTGGAGCCGACGTCCAGCGGCACGTGGTCCGGTTCTCGGTGGGAGAGCGCAGTCTCGACCCGTTGTCTCGCTGTCATGGAGGGTTCGCTCGGCCTCATACGAGATGGAAGGACGTCTGGCGGCCGCCGATGAAGCGCGCTCCAGCGGCGGCATAGGCGGCATCCTGTTCCAGCATGAAAGTCACCTCCGCGCCGCCCCACTCGGGCACCGGGCAGGTCACATTCAGCTCCACCGTGTACACAGTGTTCGGCCGCATGACCACGTCCCCACGGCCGGGGATGTCCCCTTGCTCCCAAGGAAGGCCCATCAGCGGGCCGGGCTCGTGCAGGTAGTGGCCGAGGGAGTGGGAGTAGATCATGGGCTTGCTGAGGCCGTCCGCATGCGCCCGGGCCAGAGCCGCCGCCAGGATCCGGTTGCCGCTCCAGCCCTCCTGCCAGGCGGACAGGAACACCTCCTGCAGCCGGTTGGCTTCGGCCATGCCCGCTCGGAGGCCGGCCGGTGCTTCGGATTCGCCCGGTCGCAAGACGTAGGCCAGCTCTTGGTGGTCGGTGAGCAGGCGCAGGTACTGCAGCCCGACGTCGCAGTGGAGCATGTCTCCCGGCCGGATCACTCGGTCGTCCTCGCCCCAGCGCTCGCGCTCCGCCGCCGATCGGAAGAAGCGGTAGTAGGGCGTGAACGACACCTCCAGTCCCAGCCCGCGCACACGCTCCCAGTAGTGCCAGCGCAGGTCCTCGCACGTGGTCACGCCCGGGGTGATCACCGCGCGGGAAAAGGTCTCGGCGATGATCGCGCGAGAGAGAGCAACCGCTTGGGCGTACAGGTCCAGTTCCTCCGGCAGGCGAGTCTCCAGCCAACGGATGCAGGCCGCCTCGGCGGAGACCACCCGCTGGGACAGATCGGGCCCCAGGGCGGCCAGGAGCTGCCGTTCCAGACTGGCCGTGAGGCCATCGGCGCCCCAGATGACGTCGGAGCGGTTGACTCCGACGCGACGCGGGCTCCGCTCCTCCACCAGGCGGCGAAGCGTCTCCCACTGGCTCTCGCCGGAGGCGCGCGTCCAGCCCGTCTCCATCAGCCCCTGCATGTCGATCATGGAAAGGTTGAGACGCTCCACACCGGCTTCACCACCCCGATCGAAGAAGAGCAGGATGTGGAGGATGGGCGTCCAGGATTGCCAGGGGATCATCGTGCGCAGGATGGGGTCCAGGTGATCCTCGTGGCAGATGACCAGCCACATATCGAGCCCGGCCTCGCGCATGGCCAGGGGCAAGAGGGTGTCCAGGCGCCGAGCGAGTGTGGAGTTGACGACTCGAGCTTGCTCGCGGAGGGATAGGACGGCAGGCAGTCGCGTGGTCATGTGCACCTCCCGGTAGCGTCCGTGGAACTAGCGGCGGGCGTCGAGCACCTGGCGAACCTTTCGGGCGAGCGTCGCCACCGTGAAGGGCTTCTGGAGATACCCGCTTCCGTCCTCCAGCAGCCCGGGTTGGCCGATCATGCCGCCCGCATAGCCCGATACATACAGCACGGACATATCCGGGCGATCCACCCGGAGCGCCTTGGCGAGCTCGCGCCCACTCATGCCCGGCATGATCACGTCGGTGACCAGGAGATGGATGTCCCCCTCGTGCTCGGCCGACAACTCAAGGGCATGTTCGCCGTTCTCTGCCACCAGCACCGCATAGCCCTGGCCGGCAAGTATGCGCCGAGAAACGGCTCGAACCGCCCGCTCGTCCTCGGCGATGAGGATCGTCTCGTGACCGCGCGGCAAGAAGCCCGATTTGTCCCGAGCGGGGAGTTGCTCGGCGGAGTCGGACAACATTGGCAGGTAGACCGAAAACGTGGTACCGGAGCCGACCTCGGTCTGGAAGCCAACCGCTCCACCATGCCTGCCAACGATGGCTTCGACGGTGGCTAAGCCGAGGCCGGTCCCTTCCAGCGTGCTCTTGGTGCTGTAGAACGGCTCAAAGATGTGATCGCGAATCCCCTCGGCAATCCCGTGCCCCGTATCGGACACGCTCAGAACGGCATAGCGGCCCGGAGGCAGGTCGGCGAGCGGCCCGTGGCGCGTCTCGTCCAGGCTGACGGAGGTGCAGCCGATGGTGAGCCGGCCACCCTCGGGCATGGCGTCCCGGGCATTGACGACCAAGTTCACCAGCGCCTGCTCCAACTGCACCGGATCGGCCAGGACCACATGCGGTTCGGAGCATGGTTCGGCGTTGAGCTCGATATTCTCGCCGATGAGCCGCTTGAGCATCCTCTCGGCCTGCACCACGACGAGGTTGAGGTCGACGCGGCGGCGCTCGAGCATCTGGCGTCTGGCGAAGGCGAGCAGTTGACGGGTGAGATCGGCGGCCCGGTCGGCGGCCTGCAGAGCCTGGGCGAGGTCGTCTCGGACCTTGTCCGCCGGGTGTAGATCGTCTAGGGCGAACTGCACATGCCCGGTGATGGCGGTGAGGATGTTGTTGAAGTCGTGGGCGACTCCGCCTGCGAGCTGGCCGACGACCTCCAACCGCTGGGACTGAAGGAGTTGCTCCTGCAGGCGAGTGCGCTCGGTGATGTCGTGCCCGATGGCAAGGAAGCTCGACTCTCCCGGGTCCGGACCGGCCAGAATGGAGCCGTGCCACTCGAGGAGGCGCTCTTGGTTCCCGGCAGCGATGACATGGTTGGTGCTGCCCGAAACCATGCCCACCTGCAGCGCTCCCTGGAATGCCGCCCGGGCGGCGTCGCGCTCGCGCTCCGGCACGAAGCCCGCGAACCAGTCCTTGCCGATGGCCTCCTGGAGGGGGCGACCGACGAGCCTCTCGGTGAAGGGGTTGAAGGTGAGTACCCGACCAAGCTCATCCAGCACGAGTACCACCAACTGGGCGCCGTCCACCAGGCTCTGAGCAAAGTCTCGCTCGCGAATCACCTCCTCTTCCGCCCGGCGCCGGCGCAGCACCAAGGAGATCTGGTTGCCGACGAAGGACAGCAGCTGGAGCTCCCGCTCGCCATAGGTCACGCGCGGGTCGTAGCTCTGTACTGCCACCACACCCACAGTCTCTCCGTCGGGATCAAACAGCGGGAGGCCCAGGTAGCTGTGGGGGATGCCCCCCAGCACGTATATCTCGCCGGTGGCGTTCAACGCCTCGACGGCGGACCTGTCGAGCAGTGCGGGCCGCCCGGTGCGCACGATGTATTCCGTAACGCCGCGCTGCCGTCGTCGCTGGTAGCCGGGCGCTGCCGGCTCAATCTCGTCCACGTAGTACGGGAATCTCACGATGTCGGACTCGCGCTCGTGGAGGGCGACGTAGAAGTTAGGCGCGGGAAACAGCGCCTCCACGCTATGATGGATGGCCCGGCAGAGCGCTTCCAGCGACGGCGCCGTCAGCGCCTCGCGGGCGATGACGTTCATGGCGTTCTGGGCAAGCTGACCGCGCTTCTCCTCGGTGACGTCGGCGAGGAAGCCCTCCAGCAGTGTCTCGGAACCGGGGCCGGAGGCAACCAGTCCCCGTTCCCACACCCACTTCTCCTCGCCCGAACGGGTGATGATGCGGTACTCCAGCTCGAAGTGATCGTCGGCGCCACGACGGGAAGCCACGGTCTCGGCCACTCGGGCTCGGTCGTGAGGATGGATCAGGTCCCCATAGGCAACGACGCGATTATCGACGAGCTCGTCCGGGGAGTAGCCGGTCAGAGCCTGGATGCCCTCGCTCAGGTACCTCATGGTCCACTGGTCGTCGTTGCTGCAGCGGTACACCACGCCCCGGAGGTTGCCTATCAGTCTGGCAGCGAACCGTTCCGACTCCCTAGCCGCTTCCGCCGCCGTCCGCAGGTCGGTGACGTCGCGGGAGATGCTGCCCACGAAAGTGGCCCCCTCCGCCTCGACCGGAAAGACGATCTCCTGGACGAGGCGCAGCTGACCGTCCGGCCTTTCCACCAGTCGGTCATGGATGTCGGACCACGCGCTGGGGTCGCTGTTCAGAAACTCATCGAGGGTTGTCCGCAAGCGTTCAGGGGTATATGCCGCCATCTGGCCGCGCGGCATGACCCGGAAGAAGGCCTCGCTCATATGCCGGCCGAGGACTTGGTCTCGCGGTATGCCGTAGATGCGCTCGGCCCCCTGGCTCCAGGTCACCACCGTGCCGTCGCGGTCGGTCATCACCACAGCATCGAGAGACTGGTCCACCAGAGCCTCTAGCTGAGCCCGCGTGACCTCCAGGTCTGAACGCGCCTCCTCGGCGCTGGACACGTCCTGCGTCAGCGAAAGCAGCACCTTCTGTCCGTCGGCCAGGGTGAGCATCCGATGCTCGGGGCGGACCTGCAACGTGCTGCCGTCCTTGCGCAGGAGAATCGTCGACCGGGTGCTCAGAGGTTCTCCCTGGTAGCATTGGCGACGCCGCGAGATCGCCTCCGCGTGTTCCTCGGGTGGGTACAGGATGAGGTAGTCCTGCCCGATCAACTCCTCTCGGTCGTAGCCGTAGGTACGGCAGTACCCGTCGCTGACGGCGAGGTACCGTCCTTCGGAGTTCGTTAGGCAGGCTTCCGCCGGCATCAGGGTCACCAGCGCGATGGCGCACTCCAGTGTAAGCGAGCCGGTGGGATCGTCCCGGCCGGCCTCGCTGCCGGCTCCGGCGGTCGGGCTGCCTTCCCGTAGGTCTCCGCACTCTCCCGATCCAGCCACTGGATCCCTCCACCGGACGCGCTCAGTGCCGGTCCCCCGCAATCAGGATAGCACCGGACAACCGCCGCGTCTATGGGCAGGCCGGGCTAGACTCGAGCGAGGCAGCGGCTACTGCCGCACGGCCTCGAACAGCGCCAGCAGGTTCTCCACCGGCACGTTGGCCTGGATGTTGTGCACGGTGTTGAAGACGAAACCGCCGCCCTGCCCGAGGACCTCGATCCGTTCCCGCACCTCGGCGCGCACCTCGGCCGGCGAGCCGAAGGGCAAGGTATTCTGCGTGTCCACCCCGCCGCCCCAGAAGGTCAGCTGGTCCCCGTACCGTGCCTTCAGGTCGCGCGGGTCCATATCGTAGGCGGAGCACTGCACCGGGTTCAGGATGTCGAAGCCGGCCGCGATCATGTCGGGCAGCAACGGCTGGAGGGAGCCGCAGGAGTGGATGAACGTCTTCCAGGTCGTGTGCTGATGCACCCAGTCGTTGACGGCGCGGTGGAAGGGCATGAACAGGTCGCGATAGGCAGCGGGCGAGATGAAGGGGCCCTGCTGCATCCCAAAGTCGGTGCCGGTGACGAAGACGGCGTCCACCGCGTCGCCGATGCGGGCGTGGAGCCGCTCCAGGTTGGCGACGCCGATCTCGCACTGGCGCTCGAAGATCTTATAGACATAATCGCGGCGCATGGCCGTGCTCATGTACCACTCGGCCACGTCGCGGATGCCCTTGGGATGCTTTAGCCAGGGGGCGGGCACGAGCGCGATATCGCCGAAGGCGGTGCCACCGAAGCTGGCCAGGATGCCGCGATCGCTCTCGCGGCGGAGCCGCGCGGCCTCATTGGCGAAGTACTCCAGGTCTTCATCGCTGATGGGCTCGAACTCCTCCAGGTTGTCCTCGGGGTCGAGCTTGTCTTCGTCGATGGGCTCTTGCCGCGGGATGGAGTCGAAGTAGAAGCCGCCGGCGGGCATGCGGCCACTGGGCGGGACGGACTTGTCGCCCTCGGGGTACATGAGCAGGCTGCCGTCGGGCTCGGGGTCGGTGTTGAACCCCTCCGGCACCAGAACCGGCGTGCCGTCGAAGAGGCGCCACTCCTTCCAGCCCTCGTTGGCGAAGCCGAACATGGTGCGCGGCCCCAGGAGGCCGACCACGTCCACGCCGAGGGTGTCCATCAGGTCCGGCTCCACCTCGCCCAGCATCTGGTAGGGCTCGTTGACCTTGACGGGGGTGCCGGGTGCGTCCATCTCCAAGGCCTGCCGGAGGCGATAGAGGCTGGAGGCGTGGATGCCGGTGACGGCGCTGGCGCCCAGGTCCAGGGGGACGCGGTCGGGCTGGCGGTGGCTCAGGGCGGCCTGCAGTCGTTCGCGTGATGTCATGTCGTTGGCTCCTTAACCTAACCCCCTCGTGCTTTCGCTCCGCGAAAGCACTGTAC
>JAAYAV010000402.1 GCA_012719195.1 Anaerolineae bacterium
GCACAGGTAGCGGAGCAAGGTCTGGCCAAGCTGAAAGAGGCCGTGGATACGATCATCATTATCCCGAACGACCGCCTGCTGGCTGTGGTCAACAACAAGACTCCGATGAACGCTGCCTTCGCCCTGGCCGACGAGGTACTGCGCCAGGGTGTCCAGGGCATCTCCGAACTCATTACCGTTCCCGGCCTGATCAACCTTGACTTCGCCGACGTGAAGACCATCATGGAAAAGGGCGGCACTGCCCTCATGGCGATCGGCGTCGGCAACGGCGACAAGCGGGCCCTGGAGGCAGCGCAGCGCGCCGTAACCTCCGAGCTGCTTGACATAAGTATCGAGGGAGCCAAGGGCATTCTGTTCAACGTCACCGGTGGTCCTGACCTTACGCTCCACGAGGTCAATGAGGCGGCTGCCATCGTGCAGGAAGCGGCCCACCCCGAGGCCAACATCATCTTCGGCGCCGTGGTGGATCCCGAACTGGACGACGAACTACACATCACCGTTGTAGCGACCGGCTTTGATGATAGCGCGCCGGTGGCGCGGGCCAACATCCGCGAGTTCCCGGTCAAGACGGTGTCCAGCAACGACATAGACATTCCCGCCTTCCTGCGCCGACGCTAGCCGGCGCCCCACACCTTCAGTTGCCCATAGGGCGCCGGTCGGTTTCTCCTGCCGGCCGGCGCCGCGCCACGCGATCACACTGGTCGCGGTTCTTAATGCTCGAGCCCTGCCTCAAGCTTTGACGCCGGTCCCCGACAGTCGTATACTCCACAGGCTCTACCGGTAGTATGCCGGAGCGGATCAACCACTATGGGTTGACGATTGTGTTGTGGAGGAACGGCGTGAAGTGCCCCTACTGCGGATCTCAAGAGTACCGCGTGCTCGATACACGCGACACCGACGACGGCATCAGACGCCGTCGTGAGTGCACCAACTGCGCGGGCCGCTTCACTACCTATGAGCGCCTCGCGCCTACCGTCTGGGTCATCAAGCGGGATGGTAGGCGGGAGGAGTTCGAGGTAGAGAAGGTGATGGCGGGCGTGCGCAAGGCGTGTGCGAAGCGCCCGGTCAGTTCCGAGGTGATCGAGCGCATGGTGGCCGAGGTGCAAGATGCGGTGGTCGCGGGTGGCAAGGCGGAGATCCCTAGCCGTGCCATCGGCGACATGGTCATGGAGCGACTGCGCCACATCGACAAGGTGGCCTACGTCCGCTTCGCCTCTGTCTACGTACCCCTGACCGACCTGGACAGCATACGGCGTGAGATCGAAGAGATGATGGGTGAGCCCACGGACATGGAGGCCTAGGTAGTGTGATGGAGAGAAACCCGGCCGACGACGCGCGCTTTCCAGAGCCGCGTCTGACTGAGAACTCAGTGCAGCTTCTGCAGCGGCGTTACCTGCGCAAGAACGGCAGCGGCCTGCCGGTCGAGTCGCCCAAGGAGATGTTCGTTCGCGTCGCCGAGACGGTGGCAGCCGCCGACCGCGATCTCGAGCTCTCCCCCAGCGTTGAGGCGGTGGCGGCGGACTTCTACGGCGTCATGGCCGACCTGGACTTCCTGCCGAACTCGCCCACCATCATGAACGCCGGGACTGACATCGGTCAGCTCAGTGCCTGCTTCGTCCTGCCCGTCGAGGACGACATGCGCAGCATCTTCGAGGCCGTACGCAGCACGGCCCTCATTCACCAAAGTGGCGGCGGCACCGGCTTCAGCTTCTCGCGCCTGCGCCCTTCCGGTGACATGGTGCGCTCCACCGGCGGCATCGCCAGCGGTCCCATCTCGTTCATGAAGGTCTTCGACGCGGCCACCGATGTGATCAAGCAGGGGGGAAAGCGTCGCGGCGCCAATATGGGCGTGCTGCGGGTGGACCATCCCGACATCCTGGAGTTCATCGACTGCAAGAGCCAAGAAGGTGTGCTGTCGAACTTCAACATCAGCGTGGCTGTTACCGATGCCTTCATGGATGCGGTGGAGGCAGGCGGCGACTACTCGCTGGTCAACCCGCGCACGGGGGAGGTGGTCGGCCAGCTGAACGCCCGCGAGGTGCTGACTCGGATCGTAGAGGCGGCTTGGCGGAACGGTGAGCCCGGGATCATCTTCCTGGACCGGATGAACCGCTTCAACCCGACGCCGCACCTGGGCGACTACGAGTCGACCAACCCCTGTGGCGAGCAGGTTCTGTTGCCCAACGAGAGCTGCAACCTGGGATCCATCAACCTCAGTAACATGGTGCACGGCGGCCGCCTGGACTGGGACAAGCTGCGGGAGACCATCTTCCTCGCGGTTCACTTCCTCGACAACGTCATCAGCATCAACCGCTTCCCCTTGCCTGAGATCGCCGACGCCACCCTCAAGACGCGCAAGATCGGGCTGGGCGTCATGGGTTTCGCCGACATGCTGTTCCAGCTGGGCCTGCGCTACGATTCGCCGGCCGGCGAAGCTGCGGCCACGTCGGTGATGGAGGCGGTGTCCTACTGGAGCAAGGAGGCGTCGGCCGAGCTTGCCGAGCGTCGGGGCGCTTTCCCCGCGTTCCGCGGCTCCCGCTACGAGGAAGGTTACCTGCCGGTCTCCACCGGCAACTTCGGACGCATGCCGGACGCTCCCCCCTTCGACTGGCAGGGGCTGGCCCAGCGGGTGGCCCACCATGGGATTCGCAATGCGACGACGGTCACCATCGCGCCAACCGGTTCCATCAGTTTCGTCGCCGGCTGCAGCAGCGGCATCGAGCCGGTGTTCGCTCTTGCCTTCACCCGTCACGTACTTGACGACCAGGAGTTCGTGGAGGTCAACCCGACCTTCGAGCGGGTTCTTCGGGAGCGCGGGATCTACAGCGACGACCTGGCCCAGAAGGTGGCGGCCTCGGGAAGCCTCAGCGACGTGGAGGTGTCTGAGGACCTGGCCAACGTCTTCGTGACGGCGCACGACATTTCGCCCGAGTGGCACGTTCGTCTGCAAGCCGCCGTGCAGCGTTTCACCGACAACGCGGTGAGCAAGACGATCAACTTCCCCAACGCGGCGACGATGGAGGATGTGGCCACCGCCTACCGACTTGCCTACTCCTCGGGATGCAAGGGCATCACCGTCTATCGAGACGGCAGCCGCCAGTCCCAGGTTCTGACGCGTGGTACATCGAGCGCTTCGGAGACGTCCGCCCCGGCAGCGGAGACGGACCAGCTCCGGGCGCCCCGGCCACGCCCGGTCACCACCCACGGCATCACCGAGCGCGTGCCCCTGGGATGTGGTCGCAAGGCCTACATCACCATAAACGAGGACGAGTTCGGCCTCTGCGAGGTGTTCGTGCAGATGGGCAAGTCGGGTGGCTGCACCGCGTCGCAGTCGGAGGCCATCGGGCGCCTGATCTCGCTGGCGCTACGCTCCGGCATTGAGGTGACGGAAGTCATCAAGGAACTCAAGGGCATTCGCTGTCCGTCTCCGGCGTGGCACAATGGCAGCGTGACGCTCTCCTGCGCCGATGCCATCGGGAAGGCGATCGAGCGGCACCTGGACGTCAACGGTGGCCAGGAGCTGAAGAAGGTGACCTACACCATGGACTTCAGCCCCGAGTGTCCCGAGTGCGGATCCATCGTCCAGTTCAAGGAGGGCTGCGTAGTCTGCCCCAGCTGCGGCTTCTCCCAGTGCTCCTAAAGGGCGGTAGCCCGACCACCGGACGCGACCTGAGGGCGGCGGACACATCCGCCGCCCTTGGTGATCGGCCGGCTCGGCGAGGGAGGTGGACTTGGCAGTAGCCTGGTCGCTGGTGGAGAAGGCAAGGACGCTCCTCGCTGCCGAGCAAGGCGCGGTGGTCAAGGACTGGGGTGGCAGGCTGCCCATCGCCCTCGTGTATCCCAGCCCCTACTACGTCGGCATGAGCAGCCTCGGGCTGCAGTCGGTGTACCGCCTGCTCAACTCGCGCGAGGACGTCGTCTGCGAAAGAGTGTTCCTGAACTTGGGCCGGCGGAGCGGCGACCTGGAGCTGGTATCTCTCGAGTCTCAGCGCCCCCTGACGGACTTCGCTGTGGTGGCGTTTTCCGTTTCCTACGAGCTGGATTACATCCATCTCGTCCAGGTTCTCCGCGAGGCCGGTATCCCACCCTTGGCCGAGGACAGGGGCGGCTGGCCCCTAGTGATAGCGGGCGGCGCCGCCGTCACGGGGAACCCAGCGCCGCTGGCGGCGGTGGTGGACGCGGCCTACATCGGAGAGATCGAGGAAGTGGTAGACACGCTCGTCCCCGCGCTCACGGCCACGCTTCAGGAGCCCCCGGACCTGGGCGCCCTGTCCGGGGTACCCGGCGTCTACGTTCCCGACCGCGCCGCCTCAGGGTCTCCGCCGCGCCCGGTCCAGCGGCAGTGGACGCGGGACCTGGACCGGTGGCCGGCGGATACGGCCGTGAGCACGCGCTTCACCGAGTTCGGGGATATGCACCTGGTGGAGGCCGCGCGGGGCTGTGCCCGGGGCTGCCGTTTCTGCCTGGCGGGGCAGATCTACCGGCCGCTGCGAGGACGCTCCCCGGAGAAGGTGCTGCAGGCAGCCGAGGTGGCCGTCAACGAGGGGCGCACCATCGGTCTACTGGCCCCGTCCCTTTCCGACTGGAGGGGTCTGCGTCCGGTGCTGGAGAACCTGGTCGCGCGGGGAGCCAGGGTCTCGGTCTCGTCCTTGCGGGCTGACACCCTCGATGACAACTTAGCCCGGTTGCTGGTCGCGGCCGGCAACGAGAGCCTTACGATCGCGCCCGAGGCCGGGAGCCAGCGGCTGCGCGACGAGATCGGCAAGCACCTGGATCGCGAGGAGATCCTGAGTGCCGCCGAGGTAGCAGAGCGACACGGTCTGGCCGAACTCAAGCTCTACTTCATGCTCGGTCTACCCACAGAGACCGATGCAGACGCGCAGGCGGCGGCTGATCTAGTGCTGGAGATCCGCTCGCTCTTCCGCCGCCGAATCGTGGCCAACGTTGCCGGCTTCGTCCCCAAGGCATCGACACCCTTCCAGTGGCACGGCATGGCCCCGACCGCCGTCATTGGGCGTCGCATGAGGCTGTTCGAGCGGGGCCTGCGCGGGTCTGCCGTGGATGTGCGGGCCGAGAGCCCGCGCTGGGGAAGGCTCCAGGCCGTCTTCTCTCGCGGCGATGAACGAGTCGGCCGGGCCTTGGCCGCGACGATCGGCTACGGCCGAGGCCAGGTGGAGCAGGCCCTGCGCGAGGCGGGGGTGGACCTGCAGGCGGCGGCGGGAGAGTGGCCGGTGGGCTCGGCAACGCCTTGGGATTTTCTCGAGCCCTTCCGGCGTGGGACCGCAGGCGGCCTAGAGTAGCGACAGGGCAGCCTCGAGGACGTCGGCGACCGGTACCTCGGTCATGCAGGCCAGCGGGGGATCGACATGGCACTCCTGAAGGTCTCCGCAGGGCCGGCACGACACGTCCGCCCTTAGCACCTGATGGCGCTCCGGAGGGCTCCAGGGGCCGAACTTGGCCTCGTCGGCGGGACCGTAGATGTGCACGGTGCGCCCGTCGAGCGCTGACGCCAAGTGCAGCGGCCCACTATCGGATCCGACGCACACCCGGGCGCGAGACAGAACCCAGGCTAGCTGGGGCACGGTGAACTCGCCGGGCGTCGGTATGGCTCCCAGCGAAGCAGATGCCGTGCTCTCCACCAGGTCTGCCTCCTCCAAGCTGCCGGTGACCAGAATCGGCAGGCCAGTCCTATCGTGCAACTCCCTGATCAGGCCACGGAACTGCCCCTCAGGCCAGAGCTTGGTGGGAGCACCGGCTCCCGGATGCACGCAGACGTAGCCCGCTCCCTCTCCCAGCACTCGGTTCAGCCACGTTTCCGCCGCTTCCGCATCGGCTCTCGGCACCTGCAGGGCTAGCGGAGGGCTGCCCGGCGTGGGCGGGGCGGAGGAAGCAGCGCGGCCACGCTCGGCGACGAAGTGGCGGATCAGGGCCAGGTTAGTCGCGACCTCGTGGCGGCCGGTAACGATAGGGAGCGCCTCGGTGAGGAAGGGCCAGGTCTCGGGGGTGCTCCAGCCGACTATGGACCGGATGCCGGCAAAGGAGGCGGCCATCGCGCCCCACCAGTGGTCGGGCCGGGAGATCAGGCAGGCGTCGTAGCGCCCGGTCCAGTGGGCGGCGAGCCGGGCGGCCTGGGCGTAGGGGGCCACCGCTGACGGCTTGGGGCCGCGCTGGAAGCCGGGGAAGGGATGCGTCTCCACCCGATCGACCTGGGGCAGCAGTTGGGCGGTGCCGGCGCCCCAGGGCCCGACGGCCAGCGTGATGTGGGCTTCGGGCAGGCTGGCCCGCAACTCGGTGAGCGCCGGCGAGAGGAACACCAAGTCGCCCAAATGATCCGGGCGCACCACCAGCAGCCGCAGTTCTCCCGTCCGCGTTGCTCGTCCGGGAGAAGCCAGCCCCGCTGCCACCCTAAGCAGAGCCAGCCTAGCTCGGGATCGATCCGGCATACACCGCCTCCAGTCTCTCGTACACGCGGCTCCAGTCCAGGGGAACAGCGAGGTTGCGGTAGGCGCTGTCACCCAAGGCGGCCGCCTCGACCGGGTTGTTCGCCACCCGCAGGCAGGCAAGGGCCAGTCCGTCAGCCGTGTCGGCCAGGAGGGCATCGCGCTCATTGACCACAGTGTACCCTTCGGCGGCGATGCTTGTCAGTACCAGGGGGCGCGCCAGGGCCGCTGCCTCCAGCACCTTGAGCTTGGTGCCCGCACCCATGCGCAGGGGAACCACAACGGCGGTGGCGGCGGCAATGTACGGACGAGCGTCGCGCACCGGCCCGGTCACCCGTACGTTGGGCAAGCTATGCAGGGCGAGCACGTCGGGAGTGGGGTCGCGGCCCACCACCCAGAAGGTAGCTTCCGGCATGCGCTGCCGAACCGCCGGGAGCACCACGCGCGCAAACCAGATGGCAGCGTCCACGTTGGGGCGGAAATCCATCTTCCCGGGGAAGACGAAGTGGGGGCCCGGCAGCGCCGTCAACTCCTCCGCGGGAGTGGTGCCGCGGTAGGCGGAGAGGTCCACGCCGTTGGGGACTACCACTCGGGGAGTGCTGATACCGAGACGCTCGAGGGCGGCGCCGTCTTCGGC
>JAAYAV010000058.1 GCA_012719195.1 Anaerolineae bacterium
GACGCGACATCAGAGCCCCGATCTGCATGGCACTACCCCGTGAGTGGTTGCGGCATCCTCACCGGCACCCCAGGCGGGAGCCGCCAGCGCCAGGCCCACCAGGACCTGCATTCCGTGCACGTAGAGGTTGTCGACAATGCTGTGAACCGAAAGGTACGCCAGCACTCCAATCGCTGCAAGAAGTAGGCCGCCAGCCTGCCCCCGCGGTCGCCGCCACCATGCCCTCGCCAAGGTGACCCAGACCGTCACTCCCAGAGCGATGTAGGTGGCTAGCCCCACCAAGCCGGTCTCGGCCAGCACGTTGAGATAGTAGTTGTGGGCATGGCCGAGCGGATCAGACCAGCGAGGGACCGAGTAGGCGCCATAGACGACCTCGTAGTTGCCGAACCCGACGCCGAGCCAGGGGCGGTCCTCAAACATGCGCCACGATGCCTGCCAGTGAGCCAGCCGCTCGACCACCGACCAGTTCTCATCGGTGGGTTCCACCTGGGCCACGTTGAACCCCTCCACGCCCCCGCCCATCCCCAAGGCCCGCTGCGCCAGGGCACTCGACGAGGCCGGCCCCACCCAGAGCGGACTGGTGATCAGCAACAGCACCAAGGCGACGACCGCGACGCGCTTCCACATCAGGGCGGCCATCAGTCCGGCGGCGACGGCCAGACCCAGCCAGGCTCCCCGCGACCAACTGGCCAGCACCCCCAGGCCCATGAGGCCGGCGGCCGCCAGCAGCAGCCAGCGCTCGCGCTTGCCGGCCGGCCCAGCCAGTGCCCACGCTAGGGCAAACGGTAGGGACAGACCCAAGTGGGCGGCGAACGGGTTAGGCTGCTGGAACGTGCCGTAGGCGCGCATAAAGCGTCCCATGAGCAAGAAGCCGGGCGGTCCCGAACCGGTGATGAACTGGAGGAGCCCCAAGAGGGCCGATGCCACGCCCGCCGCCGCTACCCCCCACACCACGTACCGGGCCCGCCCACCAGGAGCGAGGAGCGGCACCAGCGTGGCCAGAAGCAGAATCTCGATCCACTTCGCCGCCTCGGTCAAGCCGGCGCGCAAAGAACTGGACCCGAGAAGCGACAGCGTGATCGCCCACACCCAGGCCAGGAGGACCAGAGGGATGGCCTGCGCCGACAACTCGAGCCGGCGATTGGCGACGCCCTTGGCGACCCAGGCCACGGCCACAGCCACTACAGCCACCTCGACCGGCCCCAGCCGCAGTCCTCCCAGGCTCACCGACAATCGCTGTGCCACCAGTACGGTCGCGGGCAACGCGGCCAGGATCAAGTGAGGGTGAACGAGAGCCAGCAAACCCAGCGGCACGGCGGCCACCACCACCACGGCGCGGCCCGACGCCACCGCCAGCGCCAGGCCGAGGGCCAGGCCTGCCAGCGCCGCGCGAGTCCGCGGCGGAGCTGTGGGCAACGCGGTACCGGTCACAGCGGTCAGTGGACGCGAGCCCGGAAGTACTCCACCGTCTGGCGAAGTCCCTCCTCGATAGGCACCTGGGGGGTCCATCCGAGTAGGCGCTGCGCCTTGCCGATGTCGGGCTGGCGCATCTGCGGGTCGTCCTTGGTCCGCTCGTCGCGCGGCTGAACCAGCACCACCTCCGAGCGCGATCCCGTCGCTTCGCGGACTCGCTCAGCCAACTGAAGCATGGTCATCTCGTTGGGGTTACCCAGGTTGACCGGCTCGGCTTCGTCCGACATCAGGAGCCGGTACATGCCCTCCACCAGGTCGGAGACGAAGCAGAATGATCGGGTGCGGGTACCATCATCGTAGACGGTGATAGGCTCGCCGAGCAGGGCCTGCTTGACGAAGTTGGGGATGACGCGCCCATCATCCAGGCGCATCCTCGGCCCGTAGGTGTTGAAGATGCGGGCGATGCGCGTCTCGAGGCCGTGCGCTCGGTGATAGGCCATAGTCATGGCCTCGGCGAAGCGTTTCGACTCGTCGTACACGCCGCGCGGCCCCACCGGGTTGACGTTGCCCCAGTAGTCCTCTCGCTGCGGATGGACCTTCGGGTCGCCGTAGACCTCGCTTGTCGACGCGAGCAGGAAGCGCGCCTGCTTGGCCACCGCCAACCCCAGCGTGGTGTGGGTGCCCAGCGCTCCTACCTTGAGTGTCTTGATGGGCAACCGCAGGTAGTCCACCGGACTAGGGAGCGACGCCAGGTGAAGGATGGCCTCCACCGGCCCCGCGACGTGGACGTAGTTGGTGACGTCGTACTTGATGAAGGTGAAGCCGGGCCGGCCGAAGAGCCCCTCGATGTTCTCTATGTTCCCGGTGACCAGGTTGTCCATCACGACGACCTCGTGGTCTCGCTCCAGGAACAGCTCGCATAGGTGCGAGCCGATGAAGCCGGCGCCTCCGGTGATGAGCACTCTCATGGGATCTGCTCCAGGGACAAGTTGGCACGCGTCGGGCCTCCTCTGGGCGCCTCTCCGGGGGCGTTGGCGAGTAGAGCCAGGTACGCGAGGGTGATATGGCTCAAGTCTACCAGGAAGAAGGAGTTGTCCACCAGGCCTTGTGCCAGCGCGGCCAGCAGTGCCGCCCCCAGCCCCAGGTACGCGCCCCGCTCGGCGCCAATCGCCCGCAAGCCAAGCCGGACCCGGCGGGCACCGGCGAAGACAAGCACCGCCAGTGCCGCCACTCCTAACGCACCGGCCGTGAGCCAGAAGTCAAGCACCAGGTTGTGTGGATGCGACAGGTTGGGCTCCGCCCACGCCTGCGGCAGGATATGGTGAGTCCGGTACAGGTAGAGGAAGTTGTCCGGCCCGACACCGAGGAGTGGGTGTTGCCGGATCATGTTGAGGGCGCTGGTCCAGACATGCAGCCGCATTCCGGCGGCGGCATCCTGCCCAGACAGCAGTTGGCCGATGCGCCCACCGGCCAGGGCCAGCAGCGCCAGCCCGAGGGCGACTACGAGCCCAATCACGAGGCCGCGCGAGCGTCGCAGCCAGCCTGTCTGCCACAGCAGCCAGGCCGTCGAGGCCGGCAGGCCCAGCAGGATCAGGCCGCGCGATCGTGTGAGCACGCCACATACCAGGCAGACGGCGAAAACCGCCGCCGCCGCCACTCGCGCCGGCGCCCGGCGACAGAAGATCGCCAGGGCAAGGGCAACCGGTACCACCCGGCCGAGATAGAGCGCCAGGTTGTTGGGGGAACCGTACCAGGCGCGCACTCGCGCCACCTCGCCGGCGGTGATCAGGTTCTCGCCCTGCAGGTACTGCCAGATGCCGACACCGGACGCCACCGCCGCACCCGCCATTGCCCCGATGACCGCAGGCCACAGTGAGCGCCTGCCGTTCAGGCGGATGGCGGCGTAGAGCACCGTCGCACTGAGCAGCACCCGGCGTAGGTCGTGCCAAGCGACGCCCGGGTTGGGAGCGGCGGCCGCGCCCAATAGTGCAGCCACCAACAGAAGCCCCACCCCGAGATCGAGGGTCCGAAGCGCCGACCGCAGCCGCGCTCTCCGCCACCGTGCCCATGCCCGCAGCAGGCTTCCGGCCAGAAGCAGCCAGGCGAGCACCTCAGGCATGGCTAACGTGAAGCCAAGAACCGACTTAGGCACGAGGAAGAAGGGCAGAGCGGCAACGGCGAGCCCCAGCAGCCACTGCGGCGCCACCACGGACAGCAGCGCGAGCCCCACGCCCGAGACGGCGGAGCCGATCAGACCATCGCTCAGCCAGAAGGCTGCCCCGCCGACGGCTGCTGCCCCGAGCCACACGGGCTCCGGACACCGCCGGCCCAGGCGCTCCAGCCAGACGACTACTGCCAGGAGCAGTCGGTGCGCCTGCAGCATCCAGAGGCCCAGCAGCGCCATCAGGCCGCCCATGGAGAGCGCCGGCAGGGACGCAGCCCCCGGCGCGGCCCGCCAACTGACCCAACCTCTCAGCGGCCACTGCCCCCAGCCTCCGTGGACGGTGAGGCGCGCCTCGTGCACCCCCGGTGCCAGGCCGCTAGCCACGGTGACGGCCTTCTCCGCCCCCAGGGGATCGTACAGAACCAAGTACGAGCGACCGTCCTCGCGGGGAAGCGACGACGACGCCTGACCGTCGATCTCCACGTCCCAGGTGGCCCAGTAGGGGCCGGGAGCCACGACGAGGTCAAGCCCGGAACCTTGGAAGCGAATCGTGACGGTATCGCCCGCCGCGCTCGGGTCGGCAGCAGCACCCGTCACCCGCCAGCCGGGCGAGTATGAAGCCCACGGGGAGTCAGGGCTCTGCCGGCCCAGCGGCGGCTCCTCGGCGACGGCCAGCCGTGGGAGCAGAAGGGACCCGAGAGCGGTCGGCGTAGCGTCGCTCTCCAGCAAGGCGAATCCGTAGGCGGGATCGTCAGACTGCGCGGGGGCCGCCAGGCGCGACCACAGCATCGGCCCCATCCAGGGCCACTCGGCGCGAGCACGCGCCACCGCCCCTAGCGAGCGCTCGGCCTGCACCGAGACCTCGCCGGTGCCCCACGGAGCCGCCCGCCCGCTCCACCCTTCCGGAAGGGAGTTCCAGCCGAACTCCACCGCCCACACCGGCCGGCTCTCGTACCCCGCCTCCAGGAGAACCCGCCGTACCAGGACCGCGCGGCCGAAGTTCAGGGCCCCCGCCTCGAGCCGCCGGTCCTCCGGCCCCTCCTCGAACCCGTACGCCTTGACGGCAGCAACGTCGAAATACGCTCCCGCTCCGGCTGCCAGCACCCCTCTCAGGAAGTCCACCTCATTTATGTTGAGGGGGCCCATCTCAACGTTTGGTGCTAGCCCGGCCATCAGGACCACGGAGCTTTCGTCCTCGGCTCGAATCCGGGTAGCCGCCTCTCGCAGCAGAGCCGCATAGGCTTCGGGATCCACATAGCGGTCGCCCCAGAAGGGGTAGATGTTGGGCTGGTCCCACACCTGGTAGTGCGTGACGCGGTCGCAGTAGCGGCGGGCGAACGCGGCCGCGAAGTCGCCGAAGCGGGCATAGTCTGCCGGCGGACTCCAGCGCTGCCCGGCCTGGTCACCCGGGACGGCCCACTCCGGACTGGTGTCCAGCACCGCCACCAGCTGCAGCCCGGCCTGCGCGATAGCATCCACCACCGCGTCGGCTTCCTCCCAGCTGAACTCACCCGGTCGCGGCTCCAGGTCGGCCCAGGGGAAGTGTTGGCGCGCCCAGGTAAGGCCGTGTTGCCGCATCGTCCCTAGCTGCAGGTTCATCTCCTCAGGAGACAACCCGAGCCAGTCGACATTAGCCCCGACGGCTTGGCCGTAGTCCGGCTCCAACTTCGCGGGCACGCCGTAGGTGATGCTCGGATCTGAGTCCTGCCGCACGAAGGACCAGGCTTGGAGCAGCGCCAACGCCGCGCCGGCCACTAGCAGCAGGGCGCCGATCAGTAAACGGGCGCGCCTTAGGGTGCCCACTGCACCCGCTCCACCGGCACACCCTCGAGCAACGGGGTGACGCGGTCGCCCTCCGCCTGCACCAGGTACAGCCCCGGCTCCGCCGCCACCAACACATATCCTCCTGCGGCCCAGGCCGTCTCGTAGAGCACGGTTCCGGTGTCGTCGCGGGGAAACGCCCGCCGCGGCTCGCTACCGTCTCCATCCACAACCCAAAGGGAGTAGGGGCTATCGGACGACCCGAGGGCCACGTCAGCCACGGCGTAGGCGACCAGGGTAGTACCGTCCTCGCGCTTGCCGTAGTCGGGCCGCGACCACATCCCCGCTCCGTCCGCCAGCCGAACACGACTGCCATCCCCCAGGTCCAGGAGCACAAGATCGAAGTCCGTGTCGAGCCGCACCTCACTGGCCTCGGCGGCCGGCCAGGCGAGTGCCGCCAGCGCCCTCCCGGGCACCAGGCTGAGCTCCGGTACCCAGGCCCAGCCACCCCCCGTCGCTACCGGCGGGAAGCTCGCTACCTTTCTCTCCGCGCCATCGACCACGCTTACCTCGTACACGCCGGCTGCATCGCTTAGGTAGACCCGGTCGCCCGCCTCGGCCCAACACAATTCGGGGCCCCACCAGCAGTAGGGACTCGAACAGGACTCCTCGCGGACAAGCTGAGAGGTGGGGTTCTCGCCCCACTCCAGCAGCCACAGGTCGCCGAAAGCGCGCCATCCGGGACTGCCCGCCGTGCCCTCCGCCCGGCTGTAGGCCAGCCGATCACCTGCCGGGGACCAACGCGCGCGCAGCACGCCTGAGACGCCCAGGTCCTCCGGCTGCGGGTCCACCATCTCGGTGGAAACGGCGTACAGGTCGTTCAGACGCTCGGGCGGCTCTGTGGCTCTCCTGGTGAACACCAGCGTCCGGCCGTCGGGCGACAGCTCGAACACGCGCCCGTCCAGGTCCCCCGAAGTGGTCAAAGCACGCTCAGCCGCCATGTCCCCCCGCAGTACCCAGGCGTTGCCTTGGGCCAGGTACACGACGGTGCCGCCAAAGGCCAGCGAGGGACCAGGCTTGGCCATCCCCACCGCCACCACCTCGTCCTGCGGGAGCGCCGTCACCTCCGTCCGGGACTGCTCCCGCCGCACCTCCACCCCATCTTCGAGGACTACGAGGTAGCTGACCGCCTCCACGCCCGCGGCTCCGGGCTGCAACACCTTGCTGACGCCCGGCTCGAGGCTCAGCGTCTTCACCAGGCGGCGCTCAAAGGGCACCGGCCTCTCTTGCGTCTCTTGCCGGTGCTGCACACGCACCACGCGAATCTTGAGCCCCGGGGTCACCGGAGCCCAGTAGTCGGGCTCTACCCGGTCCAGAGGGCCAAGCTCGATCCCCGCCTCGCGCAACGCTTCGTAGGCGAGGCTCGCCTTGGAGTTGACGCAGTCCGTTCGACCGTCAACCTCGATGCAGACGCCGTTGTCGTTCGAAGAGCAGGCCGGTACCAACGCCACGGCCGCGACAAGGCAGAGGGCCGCGAGCCAAGCTCGGACGGACCGTATCCGCTGAGGGAGAACAGACATTGGGGATGGTAGCATTCTCGAATAGTAGCCCCGGCTCGAGCACGCGGCAACCGTCCTGCGGGTGCCTCACTGCCGCCCACGTGTCGCCTCTGCTATAATCGCCGCGGCTGTCATCAGCCACAACCATCGCCGTGGGCCGGGCACCCCGCCGGCCACTACGCTCAGGAGGTGCTGTACCAGTGGCCACACGTGTAGATGCCGCCAAGCTAGAGCGGCTCGTCTCCGATCTCCTCGTCGCCGCCGGCGTCCCCCGCGAGGATGCCGACATCGTCGGCTACGTACTCACCAAGACGGACCTGCGCGGCACCGAGTCCCACGGGACGGCCCGCCTGAGCTACTACTACCTGCACAATGTGCGCCAGGGCCTGATCAACCCCAGGCCAAAGGTCAGGACCGTCGCTGAGGGTCCCTCCTACCTGGTGTTGGATGCGGACAACGGCCTCGGTCACCCGGTGGCCTACCGAGCCATGCAGCGCTGCCTCGAGAAGGCCAAGGAGAGCGGCGTCTGCTGCGCCACGGTGCGCCACAGCAACCATTTCGGCGCCGCAGGCATCTACGCGATGATGGCCCTCGAGCACGATATGATGGGGCTGGCATTCACCAACTCCCAGCCGCTCACCATCCCCACGTTCGGCCGCCAGCGCGTCCTGGGTACTAACCCCATCGCCCTGGCCGCGCCCGCGGGCGTCGAGCTGCCCTTCGTCCTCGACATGGCCACCAGCGTGGTACCCATCGGCCGAATCGAGGTGTACCGTCGCCGAGGTGAACAGGTGCCGCACGGTTGGGGCGCCGACGCCGACGGCCAGCCCACCACCGATCCGGACCGAATCCTCGAAGGGGGCGGACTCATGCCCCTGGGCGGCCCGGCCGAGAGCGGCGGCTACAAGGGTTACGGACTGGCGGCCATGGTCGACGTGCTCTCCGGCGTGCTCTCGGGAGCCGCGATCCTGAACGGCGTTCTGCCGCCCCGTCTCGACCGCAGCGGCGATGCCAACGTAGGTCACTTCCTCATGGCCCTCGACGTTTCCGCTTTCCGACCGGTCGACGAGTTCCGGGAAACCATGGACTCCTTCGTCCGTCAGCTGAGGGACTCTCCTAAGGCCGTCGGTCAGGACCGCATATACATCGCGGGCGAGAAGGAGTTCCTAACGGAGCAAGACCGCCGGGCAAACGGAGTCCCCCTCAATCCGGTGGTGGAAGAGGACCTGCGCGGCCTCTGCCACGACACGGGAGTGGCGTGGCCTTTCTAGCCGCACCCTGTCTTGACGGACAGGCCTACGCCGGTGTAGAATCCAATCCATACTGAACGCTATGGATTGGTGAGCGGCGGTGAGGTTGACGGCGAGAGAGCGCTATGCGGTGCGGGCGATGGCGGTGCTGGCGGCGGGGTACGGGAATGGACCCCGGCCGCTACCGTCTGTGGCGGCCGACGAGGGGATACCGTTTGGTTACCTGGAGCACATCGCCCAGCGACTCCGCCGATCCGGTCTGGTGCGGTCGACGCGGGGCGCTTTCGGTGGCTACGAGCTGGCGCGCTCTCCGGAAGACATCACCGTTGCCGATGTGCTTCGCGCCATCGGTGAAGGGGTGATCCCCGCCGATTGCGGGGCAGCCGGCAACTGCTACTACCACGACCGCCTGGATGAATGCGTGACCAGGCCTATCTGGCAGGATATTCAGAGCCAAGTCGAAGAGTCGCTTTCCCGCGTGACGCTCGCCACCGTGGCCAAGCGTATTGAGGCTAACTCGGGTACAGAGAGGGTAAGAGGCGATGGCAGCAGCTAGCGGTACCGTGTACTTGGATCATGCGGCGACCACGCCCCTCGATGGTCGGGTACTGGAAGCGATGCTCCCTTACCTGACAGACCACTTCGGCAACCCGTCCAGCATCTACGCTGCTGGGCGCGAGGCAGCGGCCGCGGTACGCACCGCCCGCGAGCAGGTGGCCGCCGTGCTCAGCTGCGCTCCGGAGGAGATCCACTTCACTTCCGGCGGGACCGAGGCCGATAACGCTGCCATACGCGGCATCGCGCTGGCCCAGCGTAACCGCCGCGGACACGGCCACATCGTTACCTCGGCCATCGAGCACCACGCAGTGCTGCATACCGTGGAGTGGATGGAGAAGCGCCTCGGCTTCGAAGCCACCTACTTGCCCGTGGACGAGCACGGCCTGGTCCATCCGGTCGACCTCGCCGCCGCCATGCAGGAGAACACCGCCCTGGTCAGCCTGATGTACGCCAACAACGAGGTGGGCACCATAGAGCCCATCGCCGAACTGGCTGAGATCGCCCGGGCCCGCTCGGTTCCCTTCCACACTGACGCCGTTCAGGCAGGCGGGCTGCTGGGCCTGGACGTTGACGAACTGAAGGTCGACGCTCTGTCGCTCTCGGCGCACAAGTTCTACGGGCCCAAAGGTGTTGGCGTGCTCTACTTGCGCCGCGGCACGCCGTTCCTTGCCACGCAGACCGGCGGCGCCCAGGAGCGTAACCGGCGCGCCGGCACGGAGAACGTTGCCGGCATCGTGGGGCTCGCTACAGCGCTGACGCTCGCGCAGCAGGAGCGGCAGGCGGAGGTGGCGAGGCTGACCGCGCTGCGAGACCGGCTGATCCAGGGCGTGCTGAGCTCTATCCCTGAGTCGCGCTTGACCGGCCATCCCACTCGGCGGTTGGCCAACAGCGCCAGCTTTGTCTTCCGCTACATCGAGGGCGAGTCCATACTGCTGAGCCTAGACATGGAGGACATCGCCGCGAGCAGTGGCTCCGCCTGCACCTCGGGTGCGCTTGAGCCTTCCGGAGTGTTACTGGCCATGGGGTTGCCGCACGAGCTCGCCCATGGAAGCCTGAGGCTGACCCTGGGGCACAGCACCACGGAGGAGCAGGTGGACCGAGTCCTGGCGGTGCTGCCGGGCATAGTGCAGCGCCTGCGTACCATGAGTCCGCTGGGGCCGGGGCAGTCGACCCAGTGCGCGACCTCGTAGGGGCGGCGGCTCCGTTCCTGGGCTTCCCCCTGCGAGAGGCGGAGGCCAGGCTCCTAGGGCGCCGTCGGCCGTTGCTGGCAGGGTACAAGATCACGCACCGCTGCAACCTGCGTTGTGTGCACTGTCCCTACTGGAAGCTTGGCGGAACAGACCCTACACTGCCCGAGGCGCTGGCAGTGGTGGACCGGCTTCACCAAGCGGGAGCGCGCATCCTCATCCTGGAGGGTGGCGAACCACTCCTCTGGCGCGACGGGGAGCACGGTCTCGGCGCCGTGGTCCGCCACGCCCAACGGTCGTACTGGTCCGTGGGCGTGGTCACCAACGGCACCCTGCCGCTCCCAGCGGACCCGGACGTGGTCTGGGTGAGCGTAGACGGACTGGAGGAGACAACCAAGGCGATTCGCGGGCCCATCTTTCACCGCCAGATGGCTAACATTGAGGCCTCAGAGCACCCGCGTATCTACGCGAATATCACCATCAGCACCGTGAACGTGGAAGAGATCCCGGACCTGGTGGTGGAACTGGCCAAGCGCGTCCAGGGGATCACGATTCAGTTCTACTATCCGTACGAGGACGACCTCGAGCTATTCGTCCCGTGGAACCAGCGCGCGGCGCTGCTCGAGCGAATGGTGGCCATGAAAGTGCAGGGCTACCCCCTGCTGGACTCGGTGGCGGCGCTGAGGGCGCTACAACGCCCCGGATGGCGGTGTCACCCCTGGCTGGTTGCCAGCGCCGAGCCGGACGGTACTATCAGGCAGGGCTGCTACCTGGCCGGGCGGGGACCGATTGCTTGCGAGCGTTGTGGTTTCGCCGCCCATGTCGAGATGTCTATGGCGTACGACCTGAAGCCGGGAGCCGTTGCGTCCGGCCTGCGCGTCTTCGGGCTGGGCCTGGGAGGTGGATGAGCGATGTACAGCGACAAGGTGATGGAGCACTTCCGCAACCCGCGTAACGTTGGCGTGGTGGAAAACGCAGATGGTACGGGTAAGGTGGGCAATCCGGTCTGCGGGGACATCATGGAGATGACCATCAAGGTGGAGGACGACCGGCTGGTGGATGTGAAGTTCCGCACTTTCGGCTGCGGATCTGCCATCGCCACCAGCAGCATCACCACCGAGTTGGTCATCGGCAAGACCATCGAGGAGGCGCTGGCACTCACAAACCGCGCCGTGGCCCAAGCCCTCGACGGGCTGCCGCCCAACAAGATGCACTGCAGCAATCTTGCGGCCGACGCCCTTCACGACGCCATCAAGGACTACCTGTCCAAGCGCGACGGGCTCGAAGAGCCTGCGGGCGAGGGTGAGAGCAGTCAGTGAGCCGGGAGGAGCACCGTTGAAGGACCGCACCACCCATAGGCTGTACCCCGGAGGGCCATCGTGACCACACCAGCCCTCGCCTACGGCCTGCTTCTTGCCAGCGCTCTGGCGGCCATCTACCACCTGCTCCTGGGCCAGTCGCTCCGACAACTGCCCTGGTTCTGGATTGCCAGCCTTCTGGGGTTCGCCGCCGGCCAGATGCTGGTACCCGCGCTGCCCGTGCGGCTCCCAGCCCTGGGACTTCTTCACCCCATCGAGGGCGGCATCCTCGCCCTGGCGGCCATGACCGTTGTCAGGTCCGTTCGCCTCTAGTATACTAACGGCTGGGCAAGTTGGGCGCTGTGCCGCTTGTGGAGGTGTGATCTTGTTGGCGGATATACGCGATGTCGCTCTGGTCGTACTGGCTGTCGAGTCGATCGTCATCGGTCTGGCGCTCGTGCTGACGTTGCTCGAGTTGCGGAGCTTGACACGGCTTCTGCGGGACGAGATAGCTCCCATGCTGGACACGGCCAAGGAGACCGTCACCATCGTTAGGGGAACCACCGACTTCGTGGGCGAGAGCGTCGTCCGGCCCATGATCAAGGTCGCATCGATGGGGTCCGCCGCCAAGCGAGTGGCGCAGATCGTACTCGGCATCAAGCCATAAGCGACAGGTTGTCTGCACAGGAGCATGGTGATGAGTAGCAAAGGATTCTGGTTTGGTTTCTTCATGGGCGGGGTAGCAGGGTTCGTGGCCGCCCTTCTGAGCGCGCCCGAGTCGGGACGAGAAGTGAGAGAGGACATCCGCGCCCGCGGTATCGAGCTCAAGTCGCGCGCGGGCGAGGTGGCCGATGAGGCCCAAGCCAAGGCGCAGGAACTGCAGAAGAAGGCAGCTGAGGCGGCCGACGAGGCCCAAGTCAAGGCGAAGGACCTGCAGAAGAAGGCAGCTGAGGCCGCAGAGGACCAGCTGCATAAGGTCGAGCAGGTGGTCACTGAAGGCCGTGAGCAGGCCGAGGCTGTGGTCACCGAGGTCACCGAGAAGGCTCGCGAGGAGATCGAGGCCACCAAGCGCAAGGCGGCGGACGTCTAGTATCGTCAGCTAGGACGCGACACGACACGGGGGCCGGCGCACACCGGCCCCTTTCTGCTGTCTTGCTCTACCCGTAGTCCACGTCCACCGGCTGCCCGAGGCGAAGGGACTCCTCGATCGCCAAGGCCACTGCGGTAGCCGCCTTGCCGTCGGCGCCGCCGACCGTGGGCGTCCGGTCCTGAAGGACGCACGCTGCAAAATGCCGCAGTTCCTCGCGAAGGATGGGCGGCTGCCGGTCGTAGAGCACCGGACTGAACATCGGGTCCAGCTCCCGCATGCGGGTTCCATCATGCACAGCAACGCCCTGCGACTCGAGGTCAATGGTCGCCCGGCCGTGGGTGCCGACGACCTCAAGCCGGAAGTCGAAACGGGCGGGAAGGCTATCGGGAAGGATCCAGTTACTCTCGATGCAGCCCACACTGCCATCCCGGAAGTGCAGCGAACTGACCACGACATCGTCCACGCCTAAGTCGTTGAGGACCTTGCGTGCCGCACAGGCGTAGACGCGGCTGATCTCCGACCCGCCCATCCAGCGCATGGCGTCGATGTCGTGGACTTGTAGGAAGAACGGGAGCGTCACCCGACCGGCCAGCCGGCGGGCGCCAGCCAGCAGGTTGTTGCGGCGGGCGTACATGTACACCGGCTCGCCCACCTCTCCGCCGGCCACGGCCTCGTGGACCGAGTAGTAGCGCGGGTCGAACCGCAGGGTGAAGCCGACCATAAGCTTGACGCTGTTGCGCTCGGCCGCCGCGATGATGGCGTCGCAGCCTTCCAGCGTGGTGGCGAGGGGCTTCTCGACGAGAAGATGCTTGCCTGCCTGCGCCAAAGCCACCGCCGGTTCGACATGGGCCGGGTCGGGCAAGCAGATGGACACGGCGTCGAAGTCCGTTTCGTCCAGCAGTTGCTCCACACTGGAGTAGACCGGCACTCCAAACTGCCGGCGAACGCTGTCGGCCCGCTCCGGGTTAGTCTCCACAGCGGCCGCCAACGCCGTCTCCGCCAAACCTTGGTAGACTATGGCGTGGTTGGTGCCCATAACGCCCATGCCGAGCACGGCGACTCTCAGTCTCTCCACTTGCGCGCCTCCTCTCACTGTCCTGCTGTCAGTCGTGCCGCTAGGGTGAGGGCCATCGCCTTCGTGCCCACCCGGAGCGCCTCCTCGTCGAAGCGGAAGGCGCGATTGTGGAGCGGGATCACTGCTTCTCCCGGTTGCGTGCAGCCCACCTTCAGGTAGAGGCCCGGCACGCGGCTGGAATAGCAGGCGAAGTCCTCGCTGGTCATGGCCCGGTCCAGGCTGGCGACCACGGAGTGCTCCCCGAGGACGGCGCCCACCGCCTCCCGGGCGGCGCGGGCCAATGTCACGTCGTTCATCACCGGCAGGATCAGCGGGTAGTAGTCCAGTTCGTACCGGGCGCCCAGAGCCCGGCACACCCCGTCCAGTACCGCGTGCAGCTGCCGCGGCACGGTTTCGCGTATCAACTCAGCCGAGTTGCTTCGCACTGTGCCCGTGATGTCCACGCGGTCCGCGACGACATTGCGGCGATCGCCGCCACGAATGGTGCCGACAGTGATGACGAGGGGTTCGCCCGGGGATGTCTGGCGGGAAACGATGGTCTGCATCAGCGTCAGTATGTGGGCTACGGCCACGATGGAGTCCACTCCGGTGTGGGGCGCCGCTCCATGTGAGCCCTGGCCGAAGACGCTGACAGTGAAGTTGGCCGCCCCCGCCATGGCTGGCCCCTCCTCGATGCCCACCTGGCCGGCGTCAAGCCAGGGCCACAAGTGGAGGCCGTAGACCTCGTCCACCGGCGGGCTATCGAGTATGCCTGCCCGAACGAGCAGTTCGGCGGCCGAGGTGGCGCGCACCCCCTCTAGATAGGGCTTCTCGCCCTCGTCGTCTACGCGTGGCCGTTCCTCCGCCGGCTGGAAGATGAACTTAACCCGGCCGCGAAGATGCTCCCGGTCGTTTGCGAGCGCCCGCGCCACGCCCACGCCGATGGTTGTGTGCGCATCGTGACCACAGGCGTGCGACACGCCGGGGTTGAGCGATCTCCAGGGCAAGCCCTCTGCCTCTTCGATGGGGAAGGCGTCCATGTCCACCCGTAGTGCCAGCGTGGGACCATCTCCCGCCCCTTCGAGTACGGTAGTGACGTCGGTTCCCAGTAGCCCCGTGGAGACGGACAGGCCCAACTGCGTCAGAGACTCTGCCACCTTTGCCGCCGTCCGGTGTTCCTCGTAGCCTACCTCCGGGTGCGCGTGCAAGTCCCGCTGAAAGGCCACCAGCCAGTCGAGATCGGCGTCGATACGCGCCATGAGCGAGGTATTCCGGTCCGTCATTCGTTCCCCCACGAGGTGATCGCGGCGCGGCCGCGAGGTAGTTGCTCGAGCAGATCGGACGCCAGCACGCCGCTATTGCCAAGCCGATCCCGGGCCCTTTCACCGGCGAGACCATGCAGATACACCCCCACCCGGGCGGCCGCGTACGGGTCTAGCCCCTGAGCCAGGAATGAGGCGATGGCCCCGGCGAGGACGTCTCCGGTGCCGGCGCTGGCGAGGGCGGAGTTCGCGAAGGGCGCCAGGCAGGTGCGGCCGTCGGAGCTGGCAACCACCGTGAACGCGCCCTTGAGCACCACGATCACGCCCCACCTACGCGCCGCGGAGCGAGCACACCCGAGCCGGTCTTCCTGTACTTCGGCGGTGGAGCAGCCGAGGAGCCTGGCCATCTCGCCGGGGTGCGGCGTCAGCACCGAACCCGACGGCAGATGCGGTAGAAGCGCAGTTCGAGCCGCCAGCAGGTTCAGGCCGTCGGCGTCCACCACCATGGGCGGGATCCCGGCGCCGGCTGCGTGTCCGGCCCCTTCTCGCGGCCGCGCCGGCACGAACCCGATCTCGCTCCGGGCCGAAGCGGCCTCGCCTGCGAGCAGTCGCTCCAAGAAGTCGGCCGCCGGCTTCTCCTGGGTCAGGCCCGGTCCCAGGAGCAGAGCCTGGTATTGGCCCAGCCGCGGGCGCAGTACCGGCACCGCCTCCGGACCAATGACGCCCAACTGCCCCGGAAGATGCAGGCGAGTTGCCTCTGGCACCACAGTGTCCGCCGCCGCGAGGACAGAGCCTACCGAGGCCAGCGTCACCAGCCCGCAGCCGGCGCGTGCCGCCCCGGCCGCTGCCAGCAGCCCTGCGCCCACGTAGTTGGCGGAGCCGCCCACCACCATGACGGAGCCGAATGTGCCCTTGTGGCCGTCGCGGGCCCGTGGTGGCAACGCCAGGGCGATCGAACTCGCGGTCAGTAGCTCCAGGTCGTCGCGGCCCACCGGCTCAGGAGGGAGCCCAATGTCAGCCACCACTAGATCGCCAACCCGCTCAGCACCGGGGAAGCGGAAGTGGCCCGGCTTGGGGAAGGCGATGGCGACGCTCACGGTGGCGTTGGGAGTGAGCGCGTCCACCTCCCCCGTGTCGGCATCCATACCGGACGGCAGGTCCACCGACAGCACCACCGGTCGCCGACGGTCCCCATGCGGGTGGCAGGGCCACTCGAGGGGCGGCCGCGCCAGGGCGCGCTCGGCGAGACAATCGCGGAGAGCGTCCAGGATCTTCGCCACCGTACCGGTTACGGGAGGACGCGATCCGGCACCCAGCAGGGCGTCGACCACGAGCGACGAATTCAGGAGACGAGCCCGAAGGCTGCTCACGGCCTCCTCGTCGTCACCGGCGGCGCAGGGGACTCCCAGCTTGGCCACCGGCTGCCACTGCCGATCCTCGGGTGGGCGCGGACGGACAAGGTGCACGTAGACCGGATGGCCGGCGGTGGCGAGATGGCGCGCCACGACAAGGCCGTCGCCGCCGTTGTTGCCCGGCCCAACCAGGATCACCACGTCGCCGGGGCCGCGCCTTTCGCGTAACAGCGCCTCGGCCACGGCCGCCACGCGAGACCCGGCCGTCTCCATCATCGCCTCGTAAGAGTAACCGTCGAAGGCGGCCCGGTCCTCCAACCCCTTCATTTCGGCCACCCTAACAACCTTCATAACCGGTCCTCCGCCAACGCCCGTGAGCCGCCGTCTGGAGCCCTACACATAGTGCTGCCGGTGCTCCAGGTAGAAGTCGATGGTGCTCCGAAGCCCGTCCGCCAGCGACACGCGCGGCTGCCAACCCAGCTGCTCGCGGGCTCGGGTATAGTCACCGTAGTAGGAGCCGATGTCAATGGCGCGGCGCTCCTCCGGCCAGGGCACCAGCCGCCAACTGCCCCGCCCCCGGGCCTCCACCAGCATCTCTGCCAGCTGACGCAGCGAGACGGGTTCCGGCGATCCTAGGTTGTACACCTGCCCGTTGGCCTCATCGCTGGCCGCCGCCAGCAGCAGCGCGCTCACCACATCGTCCACATGGTTGAAGTCACGCAACTGGGTCCCATCGCCGTAGATCTCGATCTCCCTTTCGTCCACCACCAGGCGTAGCCACCAGCCCAAGAAGGTCTGCCGCGAGTCCACGATGCGCATGCGCGGGCCGTAGGTGTTGGTCAGGCGCAGGCTGGTGGCGCGCACTCCATAGACGTTGCTGTAGACGATGTGGTACCACTCGCCCGCCATCTTGTTGATGCCGTTCACATCGGTAGGGTGCATCAGGTGCCGCTCGTCCACGGGCAGATAGTCGGGCTTGCCGTATTGCTGTCGCGTTCCGGCGTAGACGACCTTCACCGACGGGTTGTGCTTGCGGCAGGCCTCCAGGATGGAGAGCTGGCTACGGCAGTTTATGTCAAGATCGGTGTAGGGGTCCTGCATGGAATCCAGGTGACTGACCTGCCCAGCGAGGTTGAACAGGTAGTCCTGTCCCTGCACGAGGTGGTTCATGCTGTACTCGTCGCGCACGTCCGCGATGTTCACCCGCACCCGATCGCGAACCGGTTCGATGTTGTGCAGGTTGCCGCCGTAGCGCGGGATCAGCGAGTCTACCAGGAGCACCTCGGCGCCTAGGTCGACCAGGGCCAACGCCAGGTTGCTCCCGATGAACCCCAAGCCTCCCGTTATCATCACCCGGCTGCCTTGGTAAGCGTCTCGGAGCCGAGTACCCCCTCTGTCAGTCATTCCAGTACCTCTAGCTCAGTGATGAGCGCCCAGTCGGCGCCGGCGACCGTACTCGCGCCGGTCACCAGCAGCCGCGGATAGCCGATGCGGTCGGAATCGTACATTCCCGCGATCAGGCGGTACCGGCCCGGCGCGACGTCCGTCGGCACGGCGATGGGATGTGGGTCCCGAATCACCTCGCCGGTGAGCCAACCACGGGTCGGGCGGACACCGGCGGCGGGAACACCGTCGTGCGCCGCCCACACTCTCCCCTCCCCGTCGGTAAGGTGCACGAACACGGTGAGGTTACGGTCGAACGGGGCCAACGCCTGCCACACCAACTCCAGGTCAATCGTCTGTCCGCGCCGCGCCGGCGCGATCGTCTCCGTCAGGCCCAGTAGGGTCGCCCGTCCACCTAGCTCCACCCTAACGGTCACTGGGCGCTCCGGAATCTCAAGGGTCCGCTCCACTCCACCCACGAAGACGCGTCCGAGGGCCACCTCCTTGGCTGTGCGGCCGACTCGCAGCGTCAGATCCCATTCGCCCCGGGGTGTATCGGCGGGAACGGCGAATCGCATTCGGAGGCGAAGAGCGCTTCCTGGAGTCGAGGTCCCATCGCCGCTGATTGCCTGCGTCCGGAGAGAGCGCGCCTCTCCTGCTTGGGTAAGCACCGCCTCGGCGCCGCTGAAGTCTCCGAGGTCTACCCCCTCCCACCACAGGGAGACCTCGATGTCCTGGCCCGGCTGCACCACCGTGGGAGCCACCGTCGCGCCCACCAGCGGGCCCGGCCCCACGAAGACCGCCTGAGCCACGACGCTGTCGAGCGGGGCGCCGCTTCCCTCAATCGAAACTTCCCCTGCTTTGAGGCGGGTGAATGCCAGTCGCTCCGGTCCGATCTGAAGGGCATACGGCTGGGCGGCATCCTCGTAGAAGCCGACCTCCACCGTGGCCGCCTGATCAGGCATGTCCGCCGGCAGCGCGAGGCTAATGAGCTGGTACGCTTCGTCACCCAGCCGCCAATCACTGGTGGGATAGGTAAGAGCATCCGATTGTGACCACAGGAAGCCGGCCTCGTCGCGCAGATGGGCGAAGACGGTGACCGCGTGCCCACCGGGTGCCGGTGCCGATACTCGGTAGTGCACCACCACCTCAAGGCTCTTCCCGGCGCGGACCGCGTCAGGGAGCTCCACAGCCAAGACCTGAAGCGCCGGCCCCGGCCAGGGCGCCTGAACCTCCGCCAGCCAGGCGACGGTGCTGCTGGAACCGGGCTCCACCGTCCATGCCTGGAAGCTGCTGGCCTCGTGCTGAAGCTCTGCGCGGCCAGCGAGCACCTTCATCAGCGGCTCGGCGAGCGGGCGCGACGCCGGCACGAACACCGAAGTCTTCTCGGCGGGAAGCAGCAGGCTGGTGCTGCCGTCGAAGTAACGTGGCCGGATCTCAGTGAAGCCCAGGTACTCGAACGACAGCCGGTCGAGGTCAGCGGCGTACTCGCTGCTGACGAGAGCCGGGCCCGTCTCGCCGGAACGCCGCAGGTGACGAGCAATGTCGGCCAGATCGGCGCGATAGACGTCGCGAACCTCGGGGTGTGCGGGCCAGACGAGAAAGTAGCCGTACAGCGCCATTCCCGCTTCCAGCGCCAGGGCCGCCACAAGGGCCACCGATGCCAGGCGCCTCCCGGCCGGGCCGGAGACACCTCGCAGCGCCTCCAACGCGCCCAGGGCGGCGAGCACATACACCGCCGGCATGGCCCCCACCGCTCGCAGCGTGGATGGAGAGCTGCCGGTGACGGCGCTTGCCGCCAGGTTGACCACCGCCCAGATGGCAAGAAACGCAAACTGCGGCTGGTCTCGTCGCCGCCAACACAACCAGAGACCGAAGTAGCAGGCGAGACCGATCGGCAGGCAGAACACCGGCCGTCCGGCCACGTTGTAACGCCACTCCGGGTCACCAACGAAGGCGAACATCCCCGCCACCCGCAAGGCGCTGCGAAGCACGGGCAGAGGGTCGCCGGCCCGCAAGGCGGTAAGCTCATAGCTCAGGTCTTGCACACGCACTCCCGCCTCCGGCACCTTCGCCCAGTGCAGCGCCAGGGGCGCGCCGAGAACCAGAGCCAAGGCTGACGCTGCCAGAAGGCCCGCTGCGGCGCGACGCTCGCCCCGCGCGAGCATCCAGAAACCGAAGAGCACCACCGTTGCGACGCCCAGAGCGGACGAGGAGTACGTATACAGGCTGAGACCAAGGGCCACGCCGCCCACGGCGTACCATAGGCGGCGCCCCTCCTCGAGGCCACGCCACAGCAGGTAGTAGGCTACGGTAAGGAACGCCGGCAGCCAGATGGCGCGCAAGGAGACGCGACTGTCCATCAGGTGCCAGAGAGACACGGCCGCCAGGAACACGGCCACGGTGGCGGCCGCTTGGCCCCACAGCCTTCGCGCCAGACTCCACAGCGCCGCGATGCCGATCAGGCCCCCGGCCACGGCCGGCAGGCGTAACGCCAGCAGATTCTCTCCGAAGAGGGCCAGAGTAGCCGTCACGAGGTAGGCGAAGAAAGGCTCATTGCCGCCGTTCAGGTCGAAGAACACCGGGTACTGCCCGGAACGAACCTGCTCTACGAAGACGGTCTTGAAGACCTCATCGTGCTGCAGACCGGGCGGAACACCGTCCAGCGCTACCAGGCGCAATCCCGCAGCCAAGCAGAGAAGCGCAGCCGCGACCCACAGTCGTCGGCGGCATGTCTGCACGCCGCCTGGGTGGGCTCGGCTGGGCTCAGGGGCCGGACGGGAGAAGGTGGAGAGCATGGCCCGATTATAGGGAGGGCCTGGGTAGGGCGCCAGGGTAGCTCTGGCGCGCCCACCCGACCGTCACTATAATGCCGGTGCGGAAGCGAACGACCAAGGATCAGCAACGCCATCGCCATGCGAATCGCCCTAGACGCCCGACTGCTCCACTACCGAAAGGCCGGCATCGGACAGTACATCCTGCGCCTGCTGGAAGGTCTGGACGCCCTGGCTCCGGAGGAGGAGATGGTCATCCTCCGAAGCCGCAAGCAGCGGGACACTGATTTGCCTCGGACGCGCTTCGGGTCAGTACCACTGTGGACGCCGCCGCACAACCGGTTCGAGCAGTTCGGTCTGCGCGTGGAGCTATCGCGGCTTCACCTGGACCTCCTCCACAGCCCGGACTTCATCCCCCTCTTCTACCGTCACTTTCAGTCTGTCATTACCGTGCACGACCTGGCCTTCCTGCTCTACCCCCATCTCCTCACGCGGGAAAGCGCCCACTACTACGGCCAGATCGACCAGGCTGTGCGCAGCGCTGACCACATCATCGCCGTCTCGGAGACGACCAAGAAAGACGTGATCCGACTGTTGGGGGCGCCGGAGGAGAAGGTCACCGTCATTCCGGAGGCGGTCAACCCAATCTACCGCCAGCTAGAGGAGGGAGACGGGGTGGCGGAGGTCCGCCAGCGCTACCACCTGCCGGAGCAATACGCCATCTTTGTGGGCACCATCGAGCCGCGCAAGAACTTGCCGACGCTTATGCGGGCCATCCGCCGGCTCAAGGATCAGCATCATACCGAACTCGTGTTGGCCGTGGCCGGGCAATGGGGCTGGCTGTACGACGACGTCCTCCACCTGCACGAGGAGCTCAAGCTGCAGGACCTGGTGCGGTTTCTCGGACGAGTGTCGGACGAGGACCTGGTTGCCTTGTACAACGGCGCCTCCGTGCTCGCCTATCCGAGCCACTACGAGGGCTTTGGCCTTCCGCCACTGGAGGCCATGGCCTGCGGAACACCGGTGATCGTGTCCAACACCTCCGCTCTCCCTGAAGTCGTGGGCGACGCGGGCCTGCTCGTCACGCCTGAGGACGATGAGGGTCTGACAGTTGCCCTGCTTCGGGTTCTGTCCGACCCCGAGCTGCGCGACGCACTCATCAGGAGAGGGCTCCAGCGCGCCTCCGGCTTCACCGTTACCGCGATGGCAGAGAAGTCCCTCGCTCTCTACCGATCCGTCCTCGCTACCTAGGCCGGGGACTGAGGTGCGTATCGCCTTCGTTGCCCAGAGGATGGTCTACCCGCCGGACGCGGGCACACCCATCCGCAACTTCAACCTAGCCCTGCAGACGGCCCGCAATCACGATGTGACAGTGTACGGGTTCTCCGAGGAGGCCCTCCACCCGGAACCGCTCGCCCAGCTAGGTGCGTCGTTGCGGTTGATTCCCGCCCCGCCGCGCCGCACGCGCCTGCGGCGCCTGGCCGACCTTGTCGTCAGCCGGGAACCGGACATGGCCCATCGCTCACGGTCCACCGCGTTGCTGCGTCTTCTCGAGGACGACCTGCCCCGCCTCCAGCCAGATGTGGTACAGCTGCAGGCC
>JAAYAV010000403.1 GCA_012719195.1 Anaerolineae bacterium
CTTCTACCACGCCGGCTTCCTGGGCAAGAACACCGCCCACCAGGACTACCACTCCCCCAACATGGTCCGCGTCTCGGGCGACCCCACCAACGTGCGCGACCTGACGCGCTTCGAGCTGTCGGCCCGGCAGGAGGTGTGGGATCTGCTCGAGGTGCTGCGCAACGAAGCCGGCCTGAAGGACGCCTACATTCTGGCGACCGCCCCACAGGTGGGGGCGCGGGAGAGCCGCCAGGTCAACGGGCTCTATACCCTCACCGGCGACGATGTCACCGGCGGCCGCAAGTTCGCCGACGCGGTGGCGCGCGGGTCGTGGTGGATTGACATCCACTGCCCGTTGGGCCACACCTACCCGGTGCACCTGTGCGTGCGCACCTGCCCGCGCCGGGAGAAGTGCCCCTTCTGGGCGGCGGAGCACGAGCGGATGTACGCCGATCAGAAGGCCACCGAGGCGCCCCAGGACGACTGGTACGACATCCCCTACGGCTGCCTCGTCCCCAAGGGCGGCGTGAACGTGCTGGTGGCGGGCCGGAGCATCTCCGCCACCCACGAGGCCATGGCCGGGGCCCGGGTGATGGGCACCTGCCTGGCCATCGGCGAGGCGGCGGGCGTGGCGGCGGCCATGGCGGCGGCCGGTGACGGCGTGGTGGCGAACGTGGACGTGCCCGAGCTGCGCCGGAGGCTCACGGAACAGGGCGCGCTGGTGTAGGGCAGGGGACGTAACCCCCCCTCGTATGTTCAGAGAGCGGAACCACTGCCCCCCTTCCTTTTCTGCGAAGGGGGGCCCATGCTTCAGCGTGTCATTCCGAGCACTGCGAGGAATCTACGCCTGGTGCGCGGCAGGGCCCTCACCCCTGGTCCCCTCTCCCATTCCACGGGAGAGGGGAAGGTCACTCGACGAAGACGAGTGACTGGGGTGAGGGCTTCCCTATCCGTAAACCCCGCACACCTTGTTCACGGCCGCGGCGACGGCGTCGCAGTCCCGCTCCGTCCACCACTGGTTGACGCGCAGGAAGATGGCGCGATCGAACAGGTCGGCGGAGTAGGCGCACATGTCCACCGAGTACTCCGGCAGCGGCCCCTCGTAGTAGGGGCAGGTGAAGGGGCATCCCTCATCGGTGGCCGTCTTCTGCTCCAGGATCTGCTCCCAGAAGGAGTAGATGTGCCAGTCGCGCGAGCCTTCGACACCCCTCGCCCCGGCGGGCAGCCCCTCGGCGGCCAGCGCCGGCCCGAGGAGGCCAGCGGCTTCCTTGCTCTCCGCGGTGAGGATGATGCAGTAGCCCAGGTCGCCCTCGATGTCGTTACTGGGGCGCAGCCGTGTGCGGGCGAATGTATCTAGCCCGGCGACGATGCGGCGCATGTTGGCGTTGTACCGCACCCTCTGCTCCTCGATGCGGCCCATCTGCACCCAGTTGACCGCCCCTTCGAGCTCGGACATGCGGTAGTTCTGGCCGCAGAAGAGCTCGCCCGGGCGGCGTTCCACGGCGTAGCGGTCCGGCCGCCAGCAGGCAGCGGTGTCGTGCTGGCTCAGGGCGCGGGTGTAGAGCCACTCGTCGTCGGTGAGGACCATGCCCGCCTCGCCGGCCCCGATGACCTTGTAGCTGCTGAGGCTGAAGCAGCCTAGGTCGCCGATGGTGCCCAGGTAGCGCCCCTTGAACGTGCCGCCGCAGGCCTGGGCGTTGTCTTCAATGACCATCAGGTTGTGACGGCGGGCGATGTCCATGATGGCGTCCATGTCGGCGGCCATGCCCAGCATGTGCACCGGCACGATGGCCTTGGTGCGCGGGGTGATCTTCCGCTCCACGTCGACCGGGTCGATGGTCATGGTGTCGTTGATCTCGGCGATGACGGGGATGCCCTTGGAGGCGACGACGGCGGCCGCGCTGGCGTAGAAGGTGTAGGCGGGGACGATCACCTCTGTGCCCGGGCCGACGCCGGCCGCCACGTAGGCGGACATGAGGGCGGAGGTGCCGGAGTTCACTCCGAGAGCGTAGTTGGAGCCGAAGACTTGTCGGGCCTTCTCCTCGAACATGGCTACCCGCGAGGGGCGAGGGTTGTAGTAGCGCGTTAGCTGCGGGTTGACGCTCTCGTCCTCTTCCGACAAGAGCGTGCGCATCTTGGCCTGGGCTTCCGGCGAGTAGCCGAAGGTGTCGGCAATGGCGAGGAACTCGTCCAGCCCCACCTTGGGCCCGCGGTAGCTGTGCTCGGCCTCGAAGGCGGCGACGGCCTTCTGCCCCCCGTTGATCGCCAGGTCTCCCTCTGAAGTCGCGTGCGGCATGGCCGAACCCTCCCCCGTGTGTGCTGGGGGAATGGTCGCACCGGCGAGGGGGCTAGGTCAACTCCTCCAACAGTGTCCGCGCTTGCTTGAGGTCATACGTGTCGAAGCCCTCGGTGAACCAGGCGTAGACGGGGGCCAGCAGGGCGCGGGCCTGGTCGGGCTTCCCCTGGTCGCGCCAGAGGCGGGCGAGGCCGGCAGTTGCCCGCAGTTCGTAGAGCTTCGTCTCCTGCTTTCGGGCGATCGCGATGGCGCTGCGGTAGCGGGCCTCCGCCAGGTACTCGTCGTCCGGCTCAGCGCGGAGGCGGTGCAGGTCGCCCATCACCCGGTGCAGCTCGGCCTCCAGGCTGCGCTCTCCAGTGTAATGCAGCAGGCTCAGGCCCAACGACGCCGCCTTGAGGCCCGGATCTGGCCGCCGTGCCTTCAGGTAGGCCACGGCCAAGTCCCACAGCATGTCGGACATGCCGCACAGGTAGTGGTCGGCCAGGCGAGCTTCCAGAGCGGCATGGATCTGGCCGATGCCCTCGTCCGTCTTGCCGATCTCCGCCAGGAGGCAGCCGTCAAGGAACTTCGCATACACGGCTACATCTACCCAGCCGGTGGCAATACTGGCATCATGCCTTCTCTGGGCCTCCAGGAGCTCCGCCAAGGACTTCTCGTCACGGTGGATCATGTGTCGACCTATGGTCACGTTCCGGAGTGTTAGCTCGACCATCGTCTTGTGTCCGTACCCGTCCGTGAATGCCTGGAGCCTGTCCAACTCCCTTTCTGACTGCTCAGGGTACCCCAGAGCCCAGAGAGAGTAGGCCAGTTCCCCCCAGCAGACTGGGAAGCGCCATACGCCCAGGTAGTCCGCAGCATGGCCGGACACCCAATCAACGAAGCGGCCCATGAAGACCCGGGCCTGGGCGTAGCGACCGGTGTAGTAGTGCACGCGGCCCAGGACCTGGTTAGCCCACGCTATCACGTAGGGATCACCGTCTGGGATTAGGCGAGCGAACTGGTGCGCCAGGAACTCCGCCTGGGCAGCATGTTGCGCCCGGATCTGGTGCTGGAAGGCGAGTGTCGAGATGATCTCCAGCGACCGCCGAACGTCGCCGGCTCTCTGGCACAGCTCCAGCGCCCGATGGTAGAGGGGCGGCAGTTCCGGCGACGTGGCAGTTTGATAGAGCCCCGACACAACGCAGAGCCCCATCTGCAGATCCAGCTCGACCTGCAGGTCTCGATGCTCGTCTGGGAGCGTCTGCATGAGGGCGAGGCCCTTGCGGTAGTGGACGCGGGCCTGGGCCGGCGCTGCCAGCCAACTTGCCCGGTCCCCGGCCCGGAGGTACGCCGTGGCCGCCTCCGGAGCCAGCCCTGCCTCCTCGAAGTGCCAGGCCAACCGCAAGGCTACGTCATCGGGCGCGTTCGCCCAGATCTCCTCCATCGCCCGGCCCACGGCTTCGTGCAAGTGGGCCCGCTCCACCCGATCAAGCCTCTGGTAGAGGTAGCGCTGGAAGAGGTAGTGACGGAAGCGATAGCGGGACAGGCGCTGCCCATCCATGCGGTCCAGGTCCTGGGCCCGCACTAGACGATGGCGGCGGCCCAGTTCGGCGCTCAGCTGTGCCACCACTTTGGCGGGGGACATCTTCAACACCCGCGCCACCACCTCGGCGGTGAACTCCTCCCCCTCCAGGCTGGCCACCTCCAGTAGGCGACGGCTGTCGGGAGGGAGCCTGTCCATCCGCTCCCCGATGACCGCTTCCAGGCGGGTGGGCAACTGCTCCCAGTCCAGGCCTGGCCCCTCCGCCCAGACGCCGTCGGCGCCGCGCTGCAGGCCGCCACCGTCGCGCAGCGCCTGCAACAGCTCTGCCGTGAAGAGGGCATGCCCTCCGGTGTGGTGGAAGAGGATATCGCGGAACTCTGTCCCGAGGCGGCTGGGTTCGCTGTCAACGAGTGCGTCCACGAAGTCGCGACCCCCCGCCTGGTCGAGGTCGATCGGGCCGGAACCGCACTGGGCCCGAAGCTCATTCACCACCGGTTCCAGCGGGTGGCGCTTGCCTTCCCGGCCCAGGGCGACCTCGCCGGGGCGATAGGCGCCCACCAACAAGATGGCGTGCCCCGCCAGCCGGCGGCCCAGGTGGAATAGCAGGTCGAGAGAGCCCTGGTCGGCCCACTGAAGGTCATCGAGTAGCAGCAAGAGGGGACGCTGTCCCGCCAGCACTCGAAGCACTTGGGAGTACTGCTCGAAGAGCTGAGCCTGGGGCGGGCCGGGCGTCCGGTCCGCCACTGCTGCTCCCAAGGCGGGCAGCCAGTCAGCCTTCGGGTACGCGGCGCGAGCCCGCGCGAGGAGGGCGTCTCCGGGTACGAAAGTGCCGATGAGATCGGCCCCGTGTTGGGCCAGCGCCTGGGCGCTGAGCGGAAGCGCCGCCACCAAGCGTCGCGCCTGTTCGCGGCTCATGCCGCCGTGGAACTGGCGCACCTGAACGTCCCCGGTGAGCATGCGCAGAAGGTCCAGGAAGGGTAGGTAGGGATCGCCGCTGCCGGTGTAGGCGTTGGCGATGCCTCCGGCCACCACCAGGTCTGGTTGGGCGGCCAGAGATCGCCGGGCGAACTCGTACAGGAGCATGGTTTTGCCGCTGCCCGGTTCGCCGATGATGAAGGCGACCTGTCCACGGCCGGAGACAGCCTGCTCCAGCAGGCGACTCAAGCGCTTCAGTTCGTGCTCCCTGCCCACGAAGGTCGGGCGATGCCCTTCGGGCTCGACCTTGGGAGGCTCGTTGGCCGGCGGCTCCGCCGGTGGCGGTGCCGGTTGTGGGGGTGTGCCGAGCCGGATCCCGTCGCGAAGAGCCTGGGTCTCATCTGACGGCTCCGCGCCCAACTCCTCGGCGAGCACTCGCCGGCAAGCCTCGTACTGCGCCAGCGCCTCGCCACGTTCCCCCGAGAGAGCGAGGGCCAGCATCAGCTGGCGGTGGGCCTCCTCCCGCCAGGGCTCCCGCTCCAGCTGCTGGCGGGCGTACTCGGCCGCGGGGCCGTACTCGCCTCGGGCTTGGTGATGGGCGGCCAGCAGCGACAGAGCGGCCATGATGTCCCGCTCCGCCTCTCCTTGCCTGACCAGCCACCACTCCTCGAAAGCGGGGCTGTCGACCACCGGTGGGCCCTGGGGCGTGCGTCGGCGGCAAGGAGCGAGTGCCGCTTGCAGGCGATCGAGGTCCGGGGGTGACTCGCGCACAGCGGTGGCCAACTCAGCCAGATCTATGTGGTGGTTGCTGTTGGCGTTGAACTGAACCGTCTGGCGGCTAACGAGGAGCAGGGGCATGTCGGCTCTATCGTCGCCGATGGCGCGCCGTAGACGCGACAGCACCGGGCGCAGGTTGCACAGGGCCACGCTAAGAGGGCGCTCAGGCCAGAGCAGTTCGGCCAGCGCCTCCCGCCGGTGAGGCCGGCTCGGCTCCAGCGCCAGGTAGGTCAGCAGGGCCCAGCCCTTGTCCGGCACCAGAGACGTGATGTCCCGGCCATCCAGCGATGCCGTGAATGGCTCCAGCAGCGACAGCGACAGATGCATGGTCACCCGCCTGCTGCACACGAACGACAGGCCGCTAATCCTTGACCAGAAGCATACACGATCAGGGTACAACGATCAATGCCACGTTGATTCACCGAATACGCCACGGACAGGCAACGGTGACATGGCACACTGTCCTCAGAGCGATCGCCGGGCCGCCGGTGGCGGCCGGAGGAGGCGAGGTGATGAGTAGGCTGCGTTCACTAGGAGTTGTCCTTCTCGCCGCCGGCGTCATCGCCGTGGCGCGGAACGAGCCCAGGGACGCGGCCGCTCTACCCACACGCGTGCCGTCTCCCACCTACGAGTGGCACCCCACCGAACCGGCGCCGGCGCTGCCCGTGCCCCCGCCCCCGCCGGTGCCGGACCTAGCGGAGCAGATTGACGCCTGGCTGCGGCGGTTCGAGCAGTTGGGGTGGTTTAGAGGCGCGGTGCCGGTCGCCGGCGACGGAGCAGTGCTCCTCGACTGGCGCTGGGACCAGGCGTTGGACCGGGGAGATGTCCTGAGCCAGACGGCCCGCGCGCGCATGTTCACCGCGCACACGTCAGCGGGGAGCTGGTGGGATGCCTACTGGGGTTATCCGTACCTGGGCTACGGCTACGGCTGGATGGTGGCCCGGGAGCGGAGACGGCCGGTGCTTCAGGCCGGCAGGCGCATCCCCGGCTATCTGACGCAGCACATTCGCTACGTCGAGGATGGCCTGACTCTGATCTTCCTAAGCAACCAGGAAGACGCGCTCTCGCCCAAGGACGCCACTGTCAAGGTGGTTCTCGGCGGCTGACATCGTTGGGCGCGAACGGATGCTGTGATTACGCCAACTTCTCCAGCAGGGCCCGCTCGGGGGTGACACCTCCGGGTGCGGCGATCACGCAAAGGTCCGGAGGTGAGCATGGACAGGCGCAGAGTGCTGGCGGTCTCGCTTGTGTTGGTCTCTGTGGCAGCGGCGTGTTCTTTGGCGGCGATGCTGGCGTTTCCCTTGGCTCTGGATGTGCCCAGCGCGGCCGCGCAACCCGATGAGGACGCTCACGACTACCGATTGGCGTTCACCTCCAATCGGAATGGCGTCTACTCGATCTACACGGCCAAGCCGGATGGGGCCGACCTCGTCCGGCTCACAGAGGGACCCTTCGACGCTCAGGAGATAAGCGTCTCGCCAGATGGCGTGTCTATTGCCTACTGTCAGAAGCAACTCACCGAGTCAGGCATCAGTCTGTCGGTGGGCACGATAGCGGCTGACGGTGGTGCCTTCCGGATGCTTTCCGCAGCGGATGGCGCCCTCTACTCGCAGCCCACTTACTCGCCCGATGGTAGCGCCTTGGCTTACGTACGCGCAGAGCGGGGGCTAGGCAACATCATGGCCGGAGCGCCCGGCTGCGCCGAGATGACCCGGCTGACAGACGGCATTTGGGACATGCAGCCGGCCTGGTCTCCCGACGGGCGGCGGATCGCTTTCACCTCAATGATGGGGAGCCGTGCGGAGATCTTCGTGGTAGACGCCGGCGGCGGTATGCGTGAGCGGCTCACCTGCCTCGGCGCATTCAGCGAGCACCCGGTCTGGTCTCCGGACGGGAAGCAGATCGCGTTCACCTCCAATTGCGACGGCACCACTGCCGTCTACACCATGAACGCCGACGGCAGCAGCGTGCGCCAACTGACGCAGAGCCGGTCGCTGGATATCGAACCCTGTTGGTCGCCGGATGGCACCAGGATAGCCTTCTCGTCCGATCGAGACGGGGGCTTCGCGATCTACGTGGCTGACGCCCGCATGGGCCAGGAGCGCCGGCTGACCGCTGAGGCGCCCGGCTGGCAGATGCAGCCCGGTTGGTCGCCCGACGGCAGCCGCATTGCTTTCACCGCCGGACTGGACGGGGAGTGGGACATCTACGTGGCGAACGCCGATGGCACCGGTGTGCAGCGCGTAACGACTGAACCGGGCCACGATCTGAGACCCCTGTGGATTCTGGACTGAGTGCGAGTGCCTCGGCTGGGGTCAGGGCATGACGGTCACCAGCGTCATCCGGCCCACCAGAATGGTGCCCACGCCCATGAGGGCGTGGGCCAGCCAGGGCGCCGCGATGTTCTCAGTCCGCCGGAAGGCCCAGCCAAAGGCCAGCCCCATCCCCAGCATGGTGAGCACTGCCCCGACCGAAGAGAGGTCGAGGCTGGAGGTCGTCGTGCCCTGGAAGGGGGGCAGGTAATGCCAGACGGCGAAGAGGACGGCGGTCAGGGCCAGGCCCGGCCGGTAGCCGAGCGCCTCCGTGAGGCGGGGCTGGAGCCAGCCGCGGAAGAGGAACTCCTGGAAGGGGCTGAGGATCAGGAGCCAGATCGGCACCCCGGCGGCCAACTGCACGCCGAGCATGGGGGGCGGGAAGGCGGCGGGATCCCGGTGGGTGAGCAGCAGGTAGACGATGGTTAGTAGGCCGATGACCGCGCCCAGGCCCAGGGACGGCCCCAGTTTGGCGCGGGCGAATCCCTGGCGCCGCCAGTCCCGTGCGATCCACGCCCACCCCAACGGCAACAACAGCCCCAGGCCGACCACGGCCAGGAAGAGGATCGGATCGTAACGGCTCCAGAGGCTGATGGCGAAGTAGGCGACCATCACCACCGCTGCCTCAGCGAGCCCGCGGCGGGCCGACCGGACGTCCACAGGCTGCGTCGCCACCAGCGCCTCCCCGCTACATCAGTCCTGCTAGTCAGAGTATACAGCGAAGCTGAACTGTTAGCATCCTGCTCGGGCCTCTGTGGCCGTGGTGGCGGATCGGGCACGAGCCCTTGCCGGATGACGGGTC
>JAAYAV010000404.1 GCA_012719195.1 Anaerolineae bacterium
ATGGCGGCGGAGAGGGGCGACTTCCAGGAGCCGTAGGGAGCGGTCTGTGGGCTGGACATGGGGTCCTCCCGGGGATGGACTAGTCCGAATGAGAGACAGACTAGCGCAGTTGGGGAGGGAGGTCTAGGAAAGGAGGCCCCCGACCCATCGGCCATGTGGGATCAGGCCTTGGGGTCGGGAGGCCTTCTACGCCAGATCCCTAGTCCTCAAACTCCAGGATGACCTTGCTGACCTGGTCCGTGTGCTTGTCGACCAGCTCGAAGGCCTTAGCGGCCTCGCGGAAAGGAATCCGGTGCGAGATCAGCCCTTCCAGATCGACCTTGCCGGCGGCCATCAGGCCGAAGAAGGTGTTCACCACTCGGCGAATGTCCCACGCTCGAGCCGGTGCCGGGGGCACACGGTGATTGTTGGCTCGGATCTGACAGGTGCCGCCGGCGCCGAACGAGCTGTGATGGAACTCCTCGCCCAGCCGCAGCCCAATGCCTTCGCCCTGATACCAACCCACAGCCATGGCCCGACCGTAGATGGGCGCCCCGCAGCGTATGGCCTCCTGCAGACCTCGGTATGATCCGGTGGCGTCGAACACCACCTCCGCCCCCCGGCGTCCCAGGATCTCCCGCACCGTGCGAGCAACATCCTGCTGCCGCGGGTCGATCTGGTGCGTTGCGCCGAGCCTCATGGCCTTATCGCGCCGACCCTCGAGCAGATCAGCGGCGATGATCGGGTTGACTCCACCTAGTCGGCACAATTCCACGATGAACTGACCGATCACACCGAGTCCGATCACCACCGCACTTTCGCCGAGCCGGATCTCGGAACTCAGGTAGGCGTCGAGCGCAACGGAGCCAAGAGCATGGAAGATGGCGTTTGCCGGATCCATTCCCGCTGGAACCACGTTGAAGTAACTCTGCTGATCGATGTCCAGAATCGTTTCCTCGCGGTGGTGGTAGGCAGAGGCGATGAGATCGCCTTCCTTGACCTCCGTGACCTCGGAACCGACCTCTATCACCCGGCCGACTTCCTCGTAGCCGTACGGCATGGGATAGCTCCAGGCGGCGGGACCCTCGGAGTAGAGTCCGTCCACCAGACTCTTGTGAAACGAGGGTGCGGTGCCGCGGTAGATGTTCATCTCGGTCCCGTGGCTTATCCCGGAGTACTTGGTCCGGACACGCACCTCGCGCGGGGCGAGGGTATCCGGCAACTGGTACTCGCGGAAGGAAAGCTCTCTAGGCCCGACGAAAATGAGCTCGGTTGGCATGTGCAGTCTCCTCACCGGCCGCCATCGCGGCGTCGGTACTAGCCCTTGATTGCTCCGATGGTGATGCCGCGCAGGAAGTAACGCTGGAACGAGAAGAAGACAATGAACACTGGAATCATGGCGAACACGGCACCGGCGTTCCAGAGCCCGAAGTCGGTAGTGAACTGGAAGCGGAGTGTGGACAACCCTACCTGGATCGTCAGGTTCTCGCTGCTGCTCAGAACAAGCAGGGGCCAGAAGAACCCGTTCCAGTAGTCGACGAACGTGAATATCCCCAGCACGGCGATCCCCGGCTTGGCAACCGGCATAACAACCTGGAGCAGGATGCGCAGCTCTCCCGCGCCATCAAGCTTCGCGGCCTCGATCATCTCCGTCGGGAAGCTCGTAAGGTACTGCTTCATCAGGAAGATGGAGAACGCGATGACGAGGTCGGGCACGATCACGGCCCTCAGAGAGTCCAGCCAGCCGAGCTTATTGACCAGCAAGTACATGGGAACAAGCGTCGCCTGACCAGGGATCATCATGGTCAAGATCACGATCCAGAAGGCGATGGAGGCCCCCGGGAACCGCTTCTTCGCCAGGACATAACCGGCCATCGTTCCGAGCAGTATGTTCGACAGAGCCACCGTGACAGACACAATGGCGGAGTTGGCCAGCCAGCCGAAGATCTGACTGCGGCCGAAGAGCCGCACGAAGTTGACCAGTGTCGGCGGATCAGGAATCAGACGCGGTGGTGTCGACATCACCACGGACGGGGGGCTGAGGGCAGTCACGAACACCCAGTAGAGGGGGAATAGACTGACCAGGGCCCAGAGTGTGAGCAGAAGGAAGGCTATCACGCGGGTAGCGGATGTCCTGCGCCCTCTGCGTCGTGTCCTCGGTTCTAGCGCCGCCCCGGACGGATTCCTGCTCGCCGCCAAGGCTGGTTGCGAATCGTTCACGAGTCCTCCATTGCGCCGTGTCGTCCAGGCCCACGTCGGGCATTGAGCTCCGTCTGAGACCTGCTGTTGCTAGGGTGCCGGCAGCCTAGTACTCGACGGAACCCCGGGCCACGAATCGGTACTGAAGAGCCGAGACAAGGGCCAGTATCACCGCCAGAATCACTCCGATGGCACTGGCGCGACTGAAGTTCAGCATCTGAAACGCATAGGTATAGAGGAGATAGACGGCCGTCTCAGTGGCATGATAGGGGCCACCGGAAGTCATCACGTAGATTGAGTTGAACACCTGGAACGAGCCGATCGTTCCCATGATGAGAAGGTAGAGGATCGTCGGACGAAGCAGCGGAACGGTGATATGCCGGAACTCATGCCAGCCGTTCGCCCCATCTACCCGAGCAGACTCGTAGAGAGGGTCTGGGATGCTCCCCATCGACGCTGTGAGTAGCACTATGGAGGCGCCCTGTCCGGTCGCCACCGCCATGAGAATCAGTGACGGCATCGCCGTTTTCGGACTCCTGAGCCACAGCAGTGGTTCCAGCCCCACCTGCTGGAACAGCCAGTTCAGCAGACCATAGACGGGATCGAACATCCACAGCCACACCAGCGACATCACCACGCCCGAGACAACCATGGGGAGGTAGAACGCCGCCTTGTAGAACATCTGCGTGCGCCGGCCGAGGTTGAAGATCAGCTGCGACAACCCAAGCGATACGGCGATGCCGAGTGGAACGACGCCGACAGAGTAGTAGAGAGTGTTGAACATGGAACGCCAGAACAGGTCATCCTGTAGCGTCGCGGCGTAGTTAGCCAGCCCTACGAAGGGTGCGCCCCGTGGGCCGTAGCGGACCACGCTGATCCAGAACGCTCCCCCTACCGTGAGAACACGGAATATGACGATAATGGCGAGGGGTAGCGCCAACAGGAGATAGGCCTCCCGGTGTCGCCGCCAGGTTTCGGCCATCGATGAAACCATACTTGTGTGCCTCCCAGTCTGGGCCGAACGAGAAACGTGGGGGATGGCGTCGCGAGCCCATCCCCCACCAGCCCATTCAGCAGTGGCTACTTAGGTCCACTACTCTGTCAGGCGCTCTGGATCTCAGCAATGAGATCGTTGCAGCGCTCCTCGGCTTCCGCCAGCGCCTCCTTCGGCGTACGTTCGGCCGAGAGGATAGCCTGCCACATAGGGTTGAGGATCCTGTTGCAGGCATCGTAGTACGGGCTCAGGGTATCCTCGTGACCGAAGTTCATGGCCTGGAGGGCATACAGCATGAACTCGTCGCCTTCAAACACATCCGAGCTCGACTTACGACACGGGAGAAGATTCGCTGCCAGAGGCGCCTTGGCGTTTTCCGTGTTGGTGATGAAGTCCACGAAACGCGCGGCGGTGGCCTTCTCGACATCGGTCCCAGTGTCGAACTGCCCAAAGCCCATGAACACGGTGTATACACTGGGCTGGATGTCCGGCAGCTTGGACGGGAACATGATCGGGTAGATGTCGATGGCGTCCGGGTTCGGGATAGTGCCGTCTTCCTTGGCCATTCTGATCGCGCGCGACGACCCATGGCTACCAAGCATCATCGCCAACTGGCCCTGATAGAACATGGTGTCTACATTGGTAGACTGTAGGCCGGCGGACCCAGGCGGCATGACGTTGTGCTTGTTCTGCATGTCGGCCATGAGCTGTAGACCCTGCTCGCACTCCGGGCTGTTGATGACGCACTTCTCGCCCGTCTCGTCGAAGATCCGGCCGCCGTAGCCCCAAAGGAACGAGTCTACCCAGAAGTGGGCCGCTGAGTGGGCGAAGTGCGAGGTGTAACCAAACACTTGCTCACCACTATCACGGGTGAAAGTGGTGGCTAACGCCGCTTCCAAGAACTGCTCGAAATCCCAGAGCCGATCGCCCTCGGTAGGGATCAGGTCCTCGACACCTCGCTCCTGGAAGATGGCGCGGTTCACGAGCAGAAATCGGCTGCCGGCAAGCCAAGGGCGGTACCACAGCTTGCCGTCGGAACTGCCTGCCTGGAGGGACCCGGGGAAGAAGTCCTCTTGGTCCTCGGCGGACAGTTCCACCGGAAGCATCGCGCCCACTTTGGCGAACTTGATGATGACCGGCCCGTCCTCAAGGAAGAGATGAGGCCGACCGGCACCGGTGGTCGCGGCCACCGTCAGCTTGTTACGGCCTTCGTCCCAGGTCAGCGTCTCGACCTTAGCGCTGAAGCCGGGATTGTCCTTGGCGAACTCGGCTGCGGCCCAGTTCGGCCAGTCAGCGGCGGTGAACTCTGCCCGCTTCGGGTCGTCCTGAGACAAGCCGACGGTCTCTTGGCCGGTAACGCCCTCCCACATGGGGTATTCCCACCACTCGAGCGTGACCTCACTGGCAGCCTCAACCCGCTCCTGCGCACCAGGCTCAGCCGGTCCCGCGGCAGGTGTAGCGCCACAGGCAGCCAAAGCAGCTGCGCCAGCGAGGCCTCCAACGTATCCTAGGAACTGCCTTCTACGGTACTCCCGCTTGGACATCGTCGCCTCCTTGCCTCTCTGGCCAGGTCCAGGACCCGGCCTCACCCTGAGGATACCAGGATGATAGCGGCCGGCGACGAGCCTGCCAAGCGCTGGTCCCTTATGACGCGTTTCGGGGGCCGAGGCCGTCTCGGGTGCGCCCCCACCCCTACCTCCCCAACAACCGCGCCGCCCAGCGCGGCAGCCGCTGCAGACTCTCCTCCGCCTGCAC
>JAAYAV010000405.1 GCA_012719195.1 Anaerolineae bacterium
ACACGCCTCACGTTGAGGTGGCCGTACTGAAGCAGGCGGAGGAGGGCCGCGGTCTGGTGCTGCGCTTGTGGGAGACCGGCGGCCATGATCGGGACGCCAACCTAGTCTTCCCGCTGTGGGGCACCGAGTTGGCCGTGCCTCTCGGCCACCATCAGGTGAAGACGCTGCTGATATCAGCGCACGACGGTACGGTGGAGGCCGCCGAGGTGGACTTACTGGAGCGGCCCGCGGCGGCAACGGGCCGGAGCACGGCGAAGAGCGCCGCGCCCGGGGCAGAGCAGCGCTAGTGTGGAGGGAGAGTTGGAAGTCAAGCTGATCGCAATCACCAGGTACCTTGGCGGCAATGGCACAGCGGAGGAACTGATCGAAGCGGCCGGGCGCGCCTGCTATCGCAGTGAGCCCAAGGGTCAACCGGGCGAGTTCGTCCAGCGCCGCATCGGCGAGGGCCATGAGAGCATCATCGAGCACGCCTCGGCGACGTTTGACATAAGTGGAATATCGCGCGCTTGCAGCCACCAGTTGGTGCGGCACCGCATCGCCAGCTACAGCCAGGAGAGCCAGCGCTACGTGGACATGTCGGCGCCTGAGTTCGTCGTGCCCCCCTCGGTGAGCGGGAACGCTGAAGCCGAGGCGGCCTTCGAACGCTTCTGCGACACCGTGTCCTCCGCCTACAGTGAGCTGCGCGAGTTGGGCATCCGTAAGGAGGACGCTCGCTTCCTGTTGCCCAACGCGACCGCGACGCGCATCATCGTCACCATGAACTTCCGCTCCTGGCGTCACTTCATCGAGACTCGGGCACTGGACCCGGGGGCGCAGTGGGAGATTCGTGAGCTGGCGCGCCGGGTGCTTGACGTGCTCAACGAGCAAGCTCCGAGCGTCTTCGGGGACCTGCATGCACGCGCGTAGAGAGCGTCCGGACCTGGACACCTACTTCATGCGCATAGCCCAGCTGGTGGGCACCCGGTCGACCTGCCTGCACCGACAAGTGGGCGCGGTGATCGTGCGCGGCAAGCAGATCGTCTCCACCGGCTACAACGGTGCTGCCGCCGGTCACCCGCACTGCCTCGAGATCGGCTGCGCCCGCGACAACGTTCCCTCGGGGCGCAACATGGAGTTGTGCCGCGCGGCCCACGCCGAGCAGAACGCCATCAACTTCGCTGCCCGCTACGGCATCGCCATCGAGGGGGCGTCGCTCTACTGTAACGTCTTCCCCTGCTCGGCCTGCGCCAAGAGCATCATCAACGCCGGCATCGTTCGTGTGGTATACGAAGTGGACTACCCAGACCCTCTGGCGAAGCAGGTCCTGTCGCTCATTGAGGTAAGGCAGTGGCAGCGGGAGGAGGGCGATGACCAGCCCTGAGGAGGCCGCCGCCGAGGCCAAGCACCTGCGCGCGTTCCTCAACTACCACTCCTACCGCTACCACGTGCTGGACCAGCCCGAGGTCAGTGACGCCGAGTACGACCGGGCGATGGCCCGTCTGCGCGAGATCGAGGAGGTGTACCCCGACCTGCGCACTGCCGATTCGCCCACTCAGCGCGTCGGTGGGCCGCCCTCGACGCAGTTCCGTTCCGTTCGGCACGATCTACCCATGCTCAGCCTCGACGACGCCTTCCAGGTCGAGAGCGTGCGCGAGTGGTACGAGCGGGTGCGACGTCTGCTCGAATTGGAGTCCGCCGCCAGAATGGCGCTGGTGGTGGAGCCTAAGGTGGACGGCCTAGCACTCAGCCTACGCTATGAGAGCGGGCTTCTGGTGCAAGCCGCCACCCGCGGCGACGGTACGACCGGCGAGGACGTCACCGCCAACGTACAGACCATTCGCGCCATTCCACTTCGCATACCGCTCGAAGGGGGCGAGACGCCGCCGCTTCTGGAGGTCCGTGGAGAGGCCTATCTCTCCTTACGAGCCTTCGAGCGCCTCAACCGAGCCCGAGCGGAGCAGGGTGAGCCGGTGTTCGCCAATCCGCGCAACGCCGCCGCCGGGTCCATTCGCCAGCTTGACCCGCGCGTTACCGCGCAGCGACCGCTGGCCTTTCTCGGTTACGGCGTCGGTCGGCGGGAGGGAGTGAGCATTGTCTCCCAGTGGGAGGCTCTCCGGCTGGTGGAGAGCCTGGGCCTTCCCGTTTCCAGCGATGCGCGCCGCTTCGAGGGCCTGGAGGAGGCGCTCGACTACTGCCTCGACTGGATGTCTCGTCGGGCCGAACTGCCATTTGAGGCGGACGGGCTCGTCATCAAGGTGGACGATTTCGAGCTTCAGGACCGGCTGGGCGTCGTCGGGCGGGCGCCGCGTTGGGCAATTGCCCTCAAGTTCCCGCCTCGGGAGGAGACCACCCGGCTGCTGAGCATCGAGGTGAACGTCGGGCGCACCGGTGTGGTGACACCATACGCCGTTCTGGAGCCGGTCGAAATAGGTGGGGTAGTTGTGCGCCAAGCTAGCCTGCACAACGCCGACTACGTGCGCGAGCGGGACATACGCATCGGCGACACGGTGGTGGTGGCGCGGGCAGGCGACGTGATTCCGCAGGTGGTCGGGCCGGTGCCTAGCCTACGCACTGGATCGGAGACCCTGTTCGCCATGCCGGCGCATTGCCCTGCCTGCGGGTCCGTTCTCTCGCGTCTGGAGGACGAGGCGGGCACCTACTGCACCAACGCCGCCTGTCCGGCACAACGGGCTCGACATCTCGAGTACTTCGCCTCGCGCGGGGCCATGGACATCGAGGGCCTCGGCGAGAAGGTGGCCCAGCAGCTGACGTCCGCTGGGCTCGTCGATGACGTGGCCGACCTCTACCGGCTCCAGGAAGAGGATCTGCTGCAGTTGGACGGTTTCGCCGAGAAGCGCGCCCAGGCCCTCTTGGCGGGGATCGAACGGAGCAAGGAGAGACCCTTCGCGCGGGTGCTGCTGTCTTTGGGCATCCGCCGCGTGGGCTTCGTTGTGGCGCAGGCTTTGGCCGAGGAGTTTGGGGACATCGACAGCCTGGCTGCGGCGACAGTTGAGCGCATCGAGGGGGTGCATGGAATGGGCCCCTTCACCGCCGCTGCCGTCACACAGTGGTTTGCTCAGCCGCAGAACCGGGACTTGGTGGAGCGCCTTCGCCAGGCCGGCCTTCAGTTGGCGCAGCCCAAGAGCGAGACTAGCACTGGTCCCTTGGCTGGCCGAACGCTGGTCATTACGGGGCGCCTAGAGGGCCTGACCCGCTCCGATGCCAAGCGGCTCATCTTCGAGGCGGGCGGCAAGGTGAGCGAGAGCGTGACCAAGTCGACCGATTACGTGGTCGTGGGGGAGGATCCGGGATCGAAGCTGCAGAAGGCCAAGAGCTTGGGCATCGCCGTGGTTGGCGAGAGCGAGTTGCTGGCTCTGCTGAGCGGCTCCGGTCCAGACCGCTGAGTGACGCAGTTGTCGGGCGTCGGGCCGGTCTGCTACATTCGGTGAACGCGCCGTCGCCCACAGGCGATCGGCAGCAATAGGGGGATACAGGCATGTCTGGAGACATCAGGGTAGGAATCATCGGTGCCGGCGGCATTGCGCAGCACGCTCACATACCCGGCTACAAGGACGCGCCCGGCGTCAAGATCGTGGCCGTAGCTGACCCCAAGGAGGGTCGGGCGCAGAAGGTGGCGGACCACTTCGACATCCCCAACGCCTACACGAGTGCTGAGGACCTCCTGGCTGCGGGCGGGATCGATGCCGTAAGCATCTGCAGCCCTAACGCCTTCCACGCGAGCCAGTCCATCGCGGCGCTGAAGGCCGGGCTACACGTGTTGTGCGAGAAGCCCATGGCCATCAGCGTGCCCGACGCGGAGGCGATGATCGCCACCGCCAAGGAGACCGGCAAGCAGCTGATGATCGGCATGACCAACCGCTTCCGCCCCGACACTCAGACCCTGCGCGACTACGCTCAGGCAGGCATGCTCGGCGACATCTACTACTTCAAGGCGGGGTGGCTCCGCCGTAGCGGCATCCCCGGCTACGGCTCCTGGTTCACCACCAAGTCCCAGTCCGGTGGCGGCTGCCTACTCGACATCGGCGTGCATTACCTGGACCTGGCGCTGTGGATCGCGGGCTTCCCTAAGCCCGTGTCCGTTACCGGCACCACCTTCGCGGAGTTTGGCCCGCGCGGCTTAGCGCTGGGCAACTGGGGCGAGGACATCTACCGCGAGGGCAAGCAGACCTTCGATGTGGACGACTTGGCCACCGCCTTCATCCGCTTCGAAGGCGGCCAGGTGCTGACGCTGGAGGTCTCTTGGGCCGCCCACGTCGGCGAGGGCGGGGAGAACTACATCCGCTTCCTGGGTACCAAGGGCGGCGCCGAGATGTCGTCCCGCAATGGCGCCGAGTACCCGGTCCGTTACTTCAGCGACTCCTTCGGCTCCAGCTATGACTCGACCGTCTACGTCAGCCCAGGAAGGAACACTCACTGGACCGAGATCAAGCATTTCGTGTCCTGTATCCGGGGCGAGGCGGAGTTGGCGATCAAGCACGAAGAAGCGCTGACGGTGATCAAGATCCTCAGCGCCATCTACGAGTCCGCCAAGACGGGCAAGTCCGTACAACTCTCGTAGCATCGTCCCGCGTCGCGGGCGCGATGGGGGCCGGCCTCTCTTCGGGGCCGGCTCCCTGACTTGGGCCAGCATGCACCCGCTAGCGCCGTGCCAGAGCCTCTGCTAGATTGGGCGCAAATGCAGAACGGCGATCCCACCACCACGCTTCGCCTGAACAGCCCGTGGCTGCCGGTGCTGCTCCTTCTGCTTGTCTTCCTGCAGGCCACCAACCCCTCGCCGGTGTGGCAGTACATGCTCACCGGGGTGCTCCTGGCCAATGCCGTCTCCTACTACTGGGCCCGCCAACTGCGCTCCAGCCTGACGGTGCAGCGCCGGGTCCTTTGGGCCTGGGCGCAGGTTGGCGACATGCTGGAGGAGGAGTTCGTCATCGAGAATCGCTCCTGGCTCCCCGTGGTCTGGGCCGAGGTGGCAGACCACTCCACGGTGCCCGGCCACGACGTCTCCCGCGTCGAGAGCGTCCCCGGGCGGGGACGGCGAACCTGGCGGGCACGATCGGTTTGCCGGCTGCGTGGCCACTTCCAGCTCGGCCCTTGGGAGCTGCGGACCGGAGATCCCTTCGCCGTTTTCTCGGTCGTGCACCACATCCCCGATGTAAGAGAGATCGTGGTGTTCCCGCCGGTGGTGCGCGTGCCCCAGCTCTCGTTGCCGCGGGGTGTGGCCAGCGGCACCTCGCGCAGCCTGGCCCGGGCCCAAGAGACGACCGTCGATGTGGCCGGAGTACGACCCTACGTTCCGGGAGACAGCCTCAGCCACGTGCACTGGCCCACCACCGCCCGCATGCGCGGGCTGTTCGTCAAGCAGTTCGATCGCGAGCCGAGCGGGTCGCTATGGATCCTGCTCGACCTCGAAAGTGCGGTCCAGGCGGGCGAGGGGGAGGAGAGCACGGCTGAGTACGGCGTTATCGTGGCCGCTTCCCTGGCGCACATGGTACTGCGGGACAACCGCCCCGTGGGCCTGTTCTGCACCGGCCGCTCGCGGGTGATGATCCGTCCCAATACGGGCATGCAGCACACCTGGGCAATCATGCGCGCGCTTACTTCGGTGCAACCGGGCGACGGCGTGCCTCTGGCGGTAGCGCTCGAGGAGTGGAGCCGGATCGCCTCGCGTGACTCCTCCCTGGCGGTGATCACGCCGGCCACCACGCAGGAGTGGCTCTCGCCCCTGATGCGCGTAGCCGCCCGGGGGCTTGTCGCCGGAGTGACTCTGCTGGACGCCGCCTCCTTCGACGGCGTACCTCGCCCACTGGCAGCGCTGGTATCAGCTCTAGCGGAGCTGCGCGTCTCAGCGCGTACGGTGAGCAGCGGCATGCAGTTCGAGCATCTGGTACCGCTCGCGTATCGCGGGGTGCTCCGGTTCAAGGTGGGAGGCACCGGGCGCGCCATCGCCATCCGGGAGCCGGCGTCCGCCGGCACGGGCATGCCATGACCGCCGCGGCCGTCAGTCGGCCGGCGGAGCCGGCCCGAGAGGCTTCGGCACGGGGGGGCGACCGGATTGCCCTCGGATTGGTGCTGGGGATGGCCCTCTGCGTCTCCGGCGCCATCAACGATGTGGGCTGGGCTGAGGGCACCTCCCATCTCATTCTGCAGTCGGTCCTTGCCGTGCTCTTGGCTTACTCCCTCGCCCATTCGCGGTTGCACGCCTGGCAGGCGACGGTCATCGGGACACTGGCGATGCTCGCCCTGGTGTTCGTCACTGTGGGCGGCCTCTGGCCGCCGCTGGCCTACCTGCGCGAGGACGTGGGCGCGCTCGACGCCTGGTGGCGGGCGGCGCTGAGCAATGGTCCGGCGGCCGCAGGATGGCCGTTCCCACAGGCAGGCGGCTACATCGTGCGACAGGTCGCCGCTATGGCCTGGCGGGTGTGGGTGTGGGGTTGGCGCGTCTACACCGGTGGCGTCAACTCTGACCGGCAGGTGTGGTTGCTGGTGATCTCGACGGCTCTTTCGCTGACAACCTTCACCGCCGCTTGGCAGGTGTTTCGTCGCTGGAGCGCCTCGCTGGCGCTGCTACTACTGGGAGCGGCTCTCGGGACCAACAGCTTCATGGCTGGGCAAGCGCCCACCTGGGCCCTGGCCTTCATCGGCTTGGGGCTCGTGCTGCTCGCACGAAGCAATGCCCTAAGTCTAGAACGCCGCTGGCTGATGCGCGGCACCGACTACTCGGACGAACTACTGCCCTACGCCACTGTGATCGGTCTGGCCCTGGCGGCCGCCGCCATCATCATCTCGCCGCTCCCGCCTCTCCTAACCTCGCGATCCACCTACGAGGCCTTCTGGCGCGTCTTCCGCGAGCCGTGGAGCCGCGTCGAAGACACGACCGGTCGTTGGTTTCAAGGGCTGGACTCGCCCCAACGACGTAACCCGCTGGGCGGCGGCGAGGGTGGGCCGATCGATCCTTCGCTTGAGCATCCGGTAGGAGCAGGGGCTCCCCGGGGCAACCAGGTGGTGCTGCGCGTACGCACCGGAGACCCGGCTCCTGAGCCCTGGGCGGGTGGCATTGGGGGCAGGCTGGATACGTCGGCGTCGCCCCAACGGCACTGGCGTGGAGCGACCTACGACACCTACACCGGGTCCGGCTGGGCAAATCGGGATCGCTCGGTGGAGGCCGTTGGGGCCGGCCAGGACTTACCCGTAGATCATCCCGAGGGTCGGCGCGAGCTGCTCCAGCACGTGCAGCGTCGGGAGCCGGGAACGGTGATCTATGCCGTCGGCCAGCCCCTGCGGATAGATCAGGACCTGGACGTGACCTACCGCGCTCAGGGCGATGTAGTCACCCTGTCCGGAGATACCGACGGCTACGACGTGGTGTCACTCGTTCCCGACGTGACTGTGTCGGGCCTGGAAGCTGCCGGCAGCGAATATCCGCCGGACATCGCCGATCGGTACGTAGCCCTGCCCGACCTGCCCGGGCGCGTGCGGCAACTGGCTCTCGACGTGGCGGCGGGTGCAGAGACGGAGTACGGCAAGGCGCGCGCGATCGAGGAGTACCTGCGCCAGTTCGAGTACGAATTGGCGGTTCCCGCCGCGCCGCCCGATCGCGATGTGGTGGACTACTTCCTGTTTGACCTGCAGCGTGGCTTCTGCGACCACTACTCCAGCGCCATGGCCGTAATGCTGCGGCTGAACGGCGTCCCCGCTCGGGTAGCGGTCGGCTACGCCCGCGGCGCCTACGACGATAGGGACGGTTACTGGGTGGCGACGGAGGCAGATGCGCACGCCTGGGTGGAGGTGTACTTCCCCGGCTTCGGCTGGGTGGAGTTCGAGCCGACCCCGTCACAGGCGGTGTACGCATTTCCTTTCGGAGACACCTGGGACAGGGGTTCGGCAGCGCTGCCCGACATCCCGGAACAGAGCCGGGGGTGGTGGCCGCGGATCGACATCGGTACGGCGCGCCTCGTGGCCGTTGCCACTTTGGTGCTCGTGGTGCTGGTGCGAGTGGTGGCCGTGGTGCTGCGCCGCCGTCGCTATGGCGTCGAGGACCACATTGCCGCCGCCTATGGTTCCATCGTACGCTACGGTGGCTGGATCGGCGTCAGACCACGGGCGACGGAGACGGTCCGCGAGTACTGGCAGAGGCTGCGGCAGGCCCTCTCAGACGAGGCTATCTTCGTGAGTACGCCCTGGGGCACGGAGTGGGTGTGGCAGTTCGACCGCGTCTCATCACCCCTGCGCTACGTGCTCACCGCCTACGAGCGCGCTCAGTTTGGCCCGGATCCGCTCGGGCCACCGGTGGCCCGGCGCGCCCGGCAGGAGGCTACCCGCCTGCGGCGCGAGTTCGCTCTCCTTTGGGTGGCGCGGCGCATCGGCGACTAGCGTTCACACCGACAGCAGGGAGGATCAATGCCCATCAGTCGTCGCGTCGTGATAGCCCAGAGCGAGGGCCTGTACCTGTCGTTCCCCGATGTTGTGCAGGCCAAGAGCGGCCGCCTAGTGCTGGTGTACCGCGAGGCGGACGCCCATGTCGCCAGGCATTCGCGGCTCGTACTGGCCGACAGCCACGACCAGGGTCGCACCTGGGTCAACCGTCGTTACCTGGACGCTCCCATGACGCTGGCGGAGGACGGTGCGGTATGGAACTGCCCAAGGATCGTGCAGCAGCGCGACGGGGGCCTGACGATACTCTGTGACCTCTCGCAGGTCACGCCGGGCTCCACCGAACCCGTCCCCGAGTCGCAGCGACGCTTCCGCACCTTCCTCTGGCGCAGCTTCGACGACGGTCGCACCTGGAGCACCAGGCGTCCCACCCGGATTCAGGGGCTGGTACCTGATCGCCTCCTGGAGTTGAGCGGGGACACCTGGATGGTGGGCAGCCACTATCACAGCCTGCGCCACTTTGGTACTCTCACGCAGGTGGTTACCTTCACCCACGATGCCGGCGAGACCTGGACGGCTACGTCCATCGTGGCCGAGGTACCGGGCATGCAGTTCTGCGAGGGCTCCATCGTTCGCTGCCCGGGCGGGCACCTAGTGTGCTACCTGCGCGAGAACTCCATGCGCGGCTTGCCCACACACAAGTGCCTCTCGTTCGATGGCGGTCTGCACTGGTCCAGCCCCGAGCCGTGCGGTTTCGTGGGGCACCGCCCGGTGGCCGGGCTACTGCGGAGCGGCAAGATGCTGGTGACCTATCGGGACGTCCGCCTGCATGAGCTGGACTCCGGCGACAAGATCGGTGTGCAGCCCGCCACCGCCGCCTGGCTAGGCGACCCGGGCGACGAGAGCACCGGGCGCTGCCTCACCATCGAGGCTGATAGCTCGGGAGTGTTAGGGGACTACGGCTACACCGGATGGGTGGAGTTGCCCGATGGGCGCGTTTTCTGTGCCTACCACACGCGCGGTGACGCGCCCAGGTCGTACATCGCGGGCACCTGGTTCCGCGAGGCCGACTTCACTGAGCCTGCCTCGCCCGCCGGGGCCCGCGCCTAGCTAGCCCTTCTCCGCGCCCGAGGTGCCGAATATGAACCCGGGCCGGTCGAGGTAGGGCTCCTGCCCTAGATGCATGCGGGTGAACTCCCGCGCCGGCTCGAACCCGTACCGCACCGCCACCGCTGCCGCCGCCTGATTCGGTAGCGGATGGTCGAACGCCACCTTGCGGTGCCCCGCAGCGGTGATGCCCCAGCGCAGAAGACCCTCTGCCGCCTGAGCGTTCAGGGCCACCAACGGAGCGAGGTGCTCATAGAAGTGGCCGTGCCGCCCGAGCACGAAGCCATCAACCTGCCCACTGGTCCGGTGCACCGCCGCCACCTCGGGCCAGCCTTCGGCGAGCCGGCGGAGCATCTCGCCACGGTTGGTGCCATAGGCGGCCCGATCGATCGCTAGGATTTCTTCGAGCAGGTCGGTCTCGCCCCGATAGGGGGACACGCCGTCCGCCTCCAGCGGACGTCCCTGGCCGACCACTCGCTGGAGCGAGTACTCGGGCCGGAACCCGAGGCGTTCATAGAGCGGCTTCCCCATGGGAGTTGCGTCCAGCTTCACCGTGCGAGCACCGGCGCCGCGGAGATGGGAGATTGCTGCGTGCATCAGGCGCCGGCCTATGCCAAGGCCACGATGCTGCGGATCGGTGGTAACCATCCCGATCCATCCCACCGGCCCGAACCTCTCGGTGGTGGTCGTCGCCACCACTCGACCATCCAGGACGGCCACGAAGCAGCCTTCGGGCTCCAGGCCTAGGAAGCGCTCCCAGTCGGTGACGATCTGGTTCCAGTTCTGAGGGCGGGTCAAGGCGAGGGCCGCGTCGATGTCGGTGGGCTGCATGCGGCGAACGATGACGGATGTAGAGGTCATTGTGGACTCCGGTGCTGTAATGGTCGCGCGCTGGTGCCGGTCGCTCCAGTGTCCCAGACTCCGGCCGCCGGCGCGCCGCAGTTGGGGCACCGGCCGTTGACGAGACTTCGGGACAGGATGCGGTAGCCCTCCCGGCGCACGAGTGCATGGCCACACGCGGCGCAGACAGTGTCTTCATCGCCTTGGCCGGGGAGGTTACCGACGTAGATGTGCTTGAGCCCCTCTGAAAGGGCAATCTCCCTCGCGTGCTGCAGAGTCGCGGCGGGAGTGGGCGGGCGGTCGATCAGCTCAAAGGTGGGGTGGAAGCGCGATAGGTGCCAGGGAGTCTCGGCACCCAGTTCGTCGCGTATGAACCGCGCCATCCCCCTCAAACCTGGCTCACCGTCGTTTAGGCCGGGTATGACCAGCGTGGTCACCTCCAGCCACACCCCTCGGCGCTTGAGCAGCTTCATGCTCTCGAGCACCGGCTCCAGGCGTGCCCGGGCATAGTGGCGGTAGAACGCGTCGTCCCAGGCCTTGAGGTCAACGTTGGCCGCGTCGAGCAGCCGGCCGGAGCCGTCGGGCGGGGCGAGGAGGTCGATGCACTCGGGCGTCATGTAACCGTTGGTGACCCAGACGTTTGCCAGTCCGGCCTCCCGTGCCGCCTGCATGGTGTCATAGGCGAACTCGAAGAACACGGTAGGCTCGGTGTAGGTGTAGGCGATGCTCCGGCAGCCTTGCGACTGAGCGGCGGCTACGACGCGCTCCGGAGTGGTAGTCTCACGCGTCTCGAGTTGCGCAAAGCGTGGCAACTGCGAGATCTCCGCGTTCTGGCAGAAGGAGCAGCGGAAGTTGCAGCCGGGGGTAGCGATCGAGTAGCTCTTTGAGCCGGGCAGGAAGTGGAAGAGGGGCTTCTTCTCGATGGGATCGACGGCCTGGGCGATGACTAGGCCGTAGACCAGGCTGTAGAGAACGCCGTCGCGGTTCTCCCGCACTCGACAGAAGCCGCGATCTCCTGTCGGGACGCTGCACCGATGAGCGCAGAGTTTGCAGCGAACGCCACCGCCCCGGAGTCCCTCGTAGAGCATTGCCTTACGCACAGCCCACCTCCAGTTGCCGGCAGGAACGCGGATGCCTGTCTAGTCCACCACCAGCTGGACGTCGGCGACCTGCGACTGGTAGTCGTGGCCGGAGGCGTAGACCTGTACAGACTCCAGGTAGGCCGGCTTCAAGTCGCCTTGCACGGCCATCAGGTTGGGCGACTCGTAGGCGAACCAGACGTTGCGTTCGATGAGTTCGCCGTTCGGCGTCGGCAGCGAGCCGGGGTTCTCGTAGAAGAAGCCGTGGTACCACCATTGCAGGTTGCCCCGGGCGTCGCGGTAGTTCAGCCGAATGATAACCGGGAACTCCGACCCCTGGATGCCGCCGCCCGAGAGAGACTGGTAGAGCAGCCGCAGGTCGACCCGGATGCGTAGCGAGACGTAATCGGTGACGTCGCGGTTGAGAGTCTGGCGGACGCCCGTCTCGCAGTGATCATTGTGGTTGCCCAGGCGCTCGAGGTGAAGCACACGCCGACCGGCATCCTCCAGCAGGAGGGCCTGCCCATTGGCCGACCCGCCGTCGCCTCCCTGATCGTTGTAGGTCTCCCAGGCGAGGGCCAGCCCAGCACCGAAGTCTCCGTTGACGAGCAGGTTGCGACCCGATTCCATCGGGCCCCGCATCTCGCCCTCCGCGAGGATCACGGCCCGTTCGCCTGTCTCCAGGACCAGCTCCTCCGGTCCGACGTCGCTTCGCACCAGGCTGCGACCACCGCGCACGGCGATCTCCGTGCTGTCCGCGGTGACCTCAAGGGCCACGCTGCCGTCATACACGACCACTTCGCCCGACGGGACCAGGACGCGCAGGTCGAGCTCGCGTTCGGGGGAGGGTCCGGGGTTCAGGCGCAGCCGACCATGCGACAGGGAGATCACGACGCGGTTGGGCTGGTCGCTGTGGGAGAAGCGTGGCTTGGACGACTGCTCGACGGTGAACTGTGTGCTGCCGAAGATGTGAACGGTGGCGAGCACGAAGTCGGAGTCTCCCTCACGGATGGTCAACATGGACCGGCCTGAGGTATCCGTCTGGACGATAGATCCGGGTGCCACCTGGCGCGAACCGGAGACGGCCAGCCAGACGGACTGACCGCGCTCGCGCAGCTGAGAGATGCCGCTCACCGTGCTGATCTCGGTATGGTTCGTGACGGTCGAGTACTCGACGAAGCGAAGGGCGGCCCAGGGCAGCCCTACGGCCAGGACGCAGAACACCGCGAAGGCCCCGAGCAGCACTGCCCAGGCCCTCACTTCCGGCGGGTATCGCCTAGCCGCGGATTTCGAAGCGGTAGTACTGGCCTCTGGCCGCGAGCCACTGGCGCTCGACGCTATGGACGGATGCACCGATTGGTCCACGCTCGATGGCCTCCAGGAGCTGCTCGAGCAGTCCTCGTTCGCCTTCTGCAACGACTTCCACCGTTCCATCAGGTGCGTTTCGCACATACCCGGCTACACCCAGCAACCGGGCTCGCGACAGCACGTAATATCGGAAACCGACTCCCTGAACTGCCCCGTGTACCACTGCCCGCACACGGGCCTTCTCTGCTGAGACTGGATCCATCGCCGGCAACCCTCACCCGTTCCCCGAGGTCTATCGGCTGCCGCGATGGGCCCCGCCGACCAGCAATCGCCACCACAGCGGTGGCTCCTAGCCCCATAGTATACACCATGGCCCGCTGGAGCCAGGCCTCGCTCCGGTGAGGCGGATCAGCCGTCATCGCCGGCCTCCCGGCAGATAGCCTCCGCCGCGAGCGGTTCTCGCACTCGCGCTGCCGCCCACCAGGTAACCAGGGCCGCCAGCACCGCGAACAAGAGCAGGGGCTGGTAACCGTACTCGTCGATCAGGCGGCCCGCCAGGATGGGCGTGAAGGTGAGCAGACCGGTGATGGTGTTGGTCAGGCCAATATAGCTGGGCCGGTCGCTGTCGGGCGCCATGTTGATGAGAACAGCGTTGTTGCAGATTTCGCGCCCGGAGTTGCCTGCGCCCTGGACCACGAAGGCGAGGAGGAAGACCAGGGCGGGCACCCAGCTTCCACCAGGGGCCGGCTGCCCGCCGTGGAACCAGGTGAGCAGGAGCGGCAGAAGAGGAGCCAGTGCACCCAGGAGGACGGACTCGGTGAGAACGGTGACGTTGCCGGCATGTTGCGCTCGTCGCCGCCAGTGAAGGTTGGCCAGGAGGCTGGCCGCCGTACCCGCCGCCACGTACGTGCCCGCCATCGCCACGGGCACGCCCCAGACGTCGGCGGCGTAGACCATGTAGAAGGGGGCGGCGACCCCCATGACCTCCAGGGAAAGCCGGTAGGTGAGGTAACGCCGGTAGAGCGGGTCCCGCCGCACCACGGTGAGGGCGTTCCCGAGGTTGGCTAAGGGTGACCGGGCCCGGAGGCTGACGCTGCCGCCGCCCTCTCTCACCAAACCGAACACGAGGGCGCCGGTGGTAAAGACGACGGCGCTGGCTATGAAGAGAGTGGCGTAATTGACCGGGAAGCGAAGGCCCGACGCCAGGACCACGCCGATGAAGACGCCCGCCGCCAGCCCGCCGGCTCCCGTCCAGATGCCGCGAGTGGCGTAGAACTCGGCCAACCTGTTCCGCGGCACGACCTTTCCCACCACGTCGAACCGCCCCACCGTCGCGGAGCCGGCGGTCATGCGGGTGAAGCCAAACACGGCCAGGAAGACGCCGATTGCCAGGCCGCTGGGGATGTGCTGGTGGTAGATCACCAGCAGCGCGATCAGGACGTAGGACAGCGAGCGGGCCACGTCCAGCCCCACCACGTAGGGCACCTTCCGCTGCTTGCTCTGGAGGTAGCCGGCGGCGAAGAGCTGCGGCAGGAGCCACCCGCCGAAGCGGATGGAAGGCAAGAGGCCGATGATCGTGTTGGAGGCGCGCAACTCCCGCAGGAGTACGGGGATGACAGTCGCCGGATCGGCCAGCGTCATGCCCAGCGACATCGCCACTTCGTGGAAAAGGGCACGACGGTAGTCGGCCCGCGGCGCAGATGAGGGCCTGGTCAGGTGCGAGATCAGCGAGCGTCCGTCGTCTGCGTCAGACCAGTCGCTCAATCGCGTCTCTCAGGAGGGTAACGGCCCGACCGGTGTCATCGGGCGCCAGCCAGTGGATGCGCGGGTCCGCCAACCGAAACCAGGTGTGCTGCTGCCGGATGAAGCGGTGGGTACTGGTTTTGGTCCGGGCGACCGCCTCGGCCAGCGAGTAGCGGCCGGCCAGGTGCTCCGCCATCTGCCGGTAGCCCAGACCGGACAGCGAGGGTAGGCGTGGACTGAGGCCGGACTGAAGCAGGACCCTGGTCTCCTCCAGCAGTCCTCGCTCCATCATCGTGTCTACGCGGGCGTCGGCGTGGGCGTACAAACGCTCGCGTGGCATGGTGAGCCCGATGATCACGGGGCGGTAGAGCGGCGGCCCCTTGCCCTGCTGCTCCGAGATGGTCTGGCCGCTCGTCTCCATGACCTCCAGCGCCCGAATCACGCGGCGCACGTTGTTGGGATGGATGGCCGTAGCGGCCGCCGGGTCGCGCTCGGCCAGGCGCGCGTGGAGAGCCTCCGCCCCGATCCGGGCCGCCTCCGCCTCTAGGTGCGCGCGCAGTTCCTGGTCGGGCGCCACCCGAGGGATGCTCCAGTTTTCCAGCAACGACCATACATAGAGGCCCGTGCCGCCCACCAGCAGAGGCAAGACCCGACGCTGCCGGATATCGGCGATCGCTATTTGGGCCCGCTGCTGGAACCGGGCGAGCGTCAGGGTGTCGTCGGGCTCAACGATGTCCACCAAGTGGTGTGCTACGCGAAGCAACTCCTCGGGCGTAGGCTTGGCGGTGCCGATGTCCAAACGACGGTAGATCTGTCTCGAGTCCGCAGACACGACCTCAAGGCTGAAGCGGTCCGCCAGCTCGAGGGCGAGCGCCGTCTTGCCCACCGCGGTGGGTCCGACTATGCAAGGGAGGAGGGGGAGCGGCAGACTAGTCACCGTCACCGATGCGCACACGGGTGGCGGGGTCGAACAGGTGCAGGCGCTCCGAATCGGGCGTGAGGTGCAGCACGTCCCCGCGACGGACCGTCTTCTCGGACGAGACTCGACCTACGAGGCGCTGATTACCGGCCGACCCATGCACCAGCTGCTGGCGTTCCTGGACCATCGGCTCGACGACGTCAACCGCGAGACGAATTCCTTCGTCCCCTTCCGAGGGCTGAAGGACCAGGTCCTCGGCTCGGACACCCACGATAACCTCCGGCGGACGGTCTCCGCGCCATACTCCCGCCGGCCCCGGCAAGCGGATCCCATCACCCTCCAGGAACCGCCCATCCTCAGTCCACCGCAGGTTGAGCAGGTTCATGGGCGGCGTACCCATGAAGGTGCCGACGAAGGCATTGACGGGACGGTCATGGAGCTCGCGATAGGTCCCCAGCTGTTCGACTCGGCCTCGGTTCATCACGGCGATACGATCGCCCAGAGCCACGGCCTCGGTCTGATCGTGGGTCACGTAGAGCGTGGTGATGGCGAACCGGCGGAGAAGGCGCTTGATCTCAACCCGCGTACGCATGCGCAGCTTGGCGTCCAGGTTGGAGAGCGGTTCATCAAGCAGGAAGAGGCTCGGATCGCGCGCGATGCAGCGCGCGATGGCTACCCGCTGCTGCTGCCCGCCGGAGAGCTCCTTGGGCCGTCGATCAAGCAGTTCATTGAACCCGACGCCCATGATCTCGGCGGTGATCCGAACGCGCTCGGGGATCTCCTTCTCCCGATGTCGGAGGGCGAAGAAGAAGCCCACATTCATGCGAGACTCCATGTGGGGATAGAGGGCGTAGTTCTGGAAGACCATGCCGATTCCACGGTCCTTAGGGGGCACGTCGGTCATGTCCCGGCCGTCGTACAGAACCGTGCCGGAGTCGGGCTGCTCCAGGCCGGCCACCACCCGCAGCAGCGTGGACTTACCGCAGCCGGACGGCCCTATGATGCAGATGGTCTCGCCGTCACGCACGGTGAGGTCCACCGCGTCCAGGGCTGCCACCACGACCTGTAGGTCGGTGGCCTCGTCCGACTCCTGCACTGCGCGTCCGGCGTCAGTGGTGAAACGCCGCACCAGGAAGTCCGAGTCGGTGCGGAAGCGCTTCGTCACCGCCTTGAGGACAATCTCGGCTATGACACACCTCCAGGTTCGGCGTCGGCGTGGAACGCGTCCGTGATGAGCCGGGCGGTGGTACCCGTGTCTCGCCGCTCCACGGCCACAACATCGAAGCGACACGGTCCGTCCCAGGCCGACTGGGCGAGGTAGGCCTCTGCAGCCGAGACAAGGTGGCGCTGCTTCGCGGCGCCAATGGTCTCCTCGGGGGCGTAGGTCGCTCGCTGCGTTCGCGATCGCACCTCGACGAAGACTAGGGTGTCGCCCTGCACGGCGATCAGGTCGAGTTCACCCGTGGAACAGCGCCAGTTGCGGTCCAACACTTCGTAACCGAGGTCGCGCAGGAAACTCTCGGCGACTCTCTCGGCACGCTGTCCGGCCGCGGAGGTGCTCGGTGCCGTCATCTCGACTCCCTGGCCGCAGTATAGGGCAACCGTCTGCCCCTCACCATCGGCCCGGTTCTGATCACCCGCTCAGTCACGTACGCGGCGAATGAAGAAGAGCAAGCCACCGGCGAGGCGGAAAGCTGTGGCGATCAGCAGCGCTTCCCGAATACCGATCCAGTCGGTGAGAGCGGACCCGGCCAGCGGCCCGGCGAAGGCGATGAACTGGGCGATCATCGTGTCCACCGAGACAAACGCAGAGCGCCGGTCGGTCGGAGACACCGCCAGTAGCACGTTGAAGAAGGCGAGGTTGATGCCGGCCGAGAACCAGCCCCCAGCGGCGGCTGCCAGGACGATGGGCGGCAATGAACCCGAGAGGGCGGTGATGAGTGGATAGGTGGCAAGGCCGATTCCGGAGTAGGCTAGGACCGGGCCGTGGCCGCGCTGCTTCGCCATCCGCCCCCAGTAGAAGTAACCGAGAACAGCGGCGATGCTGTTCACCATGGACACGAGCGCAATGGCGGAGTCGTCCAGTTGCAGGTTCTTAACCCAGTAGATGCTGAAGAGCGCCGTCGGCAGGCTGATGCCGATACGGAAGACGCCCGTCGACAGGACGTAGTCTAGGAAACGACGATGCTCGACCAGCAGCCCTGGCACCTGGCGGAGCCGTTCGCGCACCGGCGTCCTCTCGGTCCGACGCGGCCGCGTCACCTGATCGGGCAGGACGATCTTCGAGTACACCCACACGCTTCCCATGGCGGCGACGAAGCTGAACGCGAAGACCACCTGGTAGCCCAGCGGGAAGGGGAGGGCGTCCAGCACCGCCCCGGTGATCGGGAGAGTGGCGGCCGTGACCACCGCATGGATGGCGTAGCGTAGGCTGATGACGCTTGCGCGTCGCTGGGGTGGCACAGCTTCCGCCATGGCCGCCGTGAAGGAGACATTGGCGAAGGCGCTGGCGGCGGCGGCGATGGCCCAAATGGCCACGATGGCGGGCGCGGCGAAGTTGGGGACCACCCAGGGCACAAGCGCGATCAGCAGGTAGGAGAAGCGGAAGGCTTGGCGCGACTTGACCACGATGGGGATCAGCTTGGATTGCCGCTCCACGTATCGCCCGGCCGGCAGGGCAAGGAGCGCCATGACGAGGGAGGGCAGGCTGGAGAGGAGGCCCACCAGCAGCGGCGATGCGCCTAGCCGCACCACGAAGACGGACAGGTAGGCAGCCGCTCCACCGGCGACAACCCCTTGTAGGGCAATGTCCGCGTGCAGGAGGAGGGCGTTCCGGTCCTCGGTGGTGTGAGGCCTGACGTTGTCGGCGGCCCGGGCTGCCACAACGCGGGCCCGGGCGAGAAGGCGCACCGACGCCTCCCAACCGGCCCGCGCTGTCTCCTGGGCCCGCCGCCGCAAATGCCTGTTTGTCCGCGACATGGGGGCAGGATACCATCTCCGGACAGTGCGGCAAAGAGCCCGCGGCGACGGGCGCCAAACCAAGGGACGCTTCCGCGGCCACAGGAGACTAGACATAATGCCAGCTCGTGAGTTGAGAGCGGTCTTTCTGGACCTAGACGATACCCTAACCGAGTACCCCGGCGGTTTCGGTGCCGTCCTGGAAAGCGTCTACCGTCGCGCAGTCTCTGCTGGGGCGCCGGCGGACGGCTTCGATCGGTTCCGCCGCGCCTACTGGAACTCAACCTGCGGCCTCTGGGCCGCCATGCACGCTGGTACCATCAGCGGCCGCCAGGCTCGCCTGGTGCGGATGAGGCGCGGCCTAGAGGCGGTGTCCGTGAGCGACGACGCCCTGACGCAGCGCCTGAGCCATCATTGGGATGACCTGGCCCTCAACAGCCCCGACCTCAGGCCCGGGGCCGATGACCTGCTGGGCTGGCTACGCGGCCGCGTCTTCCTCGGCCTGATAACCGACGGCTATGCCGATCTCCAGCGTCGTAAGCTCAAGCGCCTGGGATTGGAGGATCGCTTCGATCGGGTACAGATCTCGGAGGAGGTGGGGACGAGCAAACCGTTCGCGCGCACCTTCCGCCTCTCCCTGGAAGCGGCCGGGGTGGCGCCGGTGGAGGCAGTCATGGTGGGCGACAACGCCAACTCGGACGTGAGGGGGGCGCTGGGAGTGGGAATGCAGGCGGTGCACCTACAGCCGGGGGGACCGGTGAACACGCCGGCCGGGGCGACCTGGGCGGGCGACCTCGCGGATGTACGGCGTCTGCTCGAGGAGGCGCTGGGCTAGCCGTCCGTCGGATCGGGTAGCGCGCTCAGTACCAACTCGAGGACCTGCTCGGCGGAAAGGGGATCTGTCTCCACGAGGATATCGGCTTCGGCCCGCGCCAATCCGAGACGGGCTACCTGCCGGTTGTAGGTGTCGCCGTAGGGCCGGAAACCCAACCTCTGCGTAACGGAGGCGGCCGAGGCGGACAGGTAGACCAGCAGGTCGGGAACGAAGGTCCGCCGCCACAGCCGCCGCAAGCCGGAGTGCTCCTGGCTGATCTGGCGCGCATCGTAACCACGCTCGCGCAGCCCCTGGGCAAGCGTGGTCTTCCCCGAGCCACACACACCTAGTACTGCTACGCGAAGCCGGTGAGGCTCAGTAGGGTACGGGGAACACGACGTGGAGCCGTCTGACATTGGGCCCTTCTCCGTTCTGCCGGATGGCCATCACCGCGACGGTCATGTCGTCGCGGGGGCGCCCCTGATCGCGCGCCACGGCCGCCGCCAGGATCGCGTCCGCCAGCGGCAATGGGCCGGTCGCGGGCACAGCCACCTCGGCCAGGATCCAGTCGGGTACGCCTTGGGGCCGTGTCGATAGCAGGCCGGCCTCCCAGACACCATCCGTGAAAGTCACTATCAGCAGCCCTTCCTCCAGCGGCAGCTCCGTCACCTGGGGCCGCACCGACCTCCCGGTGCCGAGGGGGCAGGAAGGTTCATCGATGATCTGCCTCTCGCCGCCGCGAACGACGAGCACGGGGCAGGGGGTGTTGCGCGTAATCACGATGCTGCGGGTGTCCATGTCGGCCGAGAGGACAGTCAGATCGGCCGACACCTGCCCGCGCCGAGAGACAAGCAGAGAGTCGGATGATGCGCGGGCGGCGGCGCCATCGCGTACTCCCTCCAGAATCAGCGAGGCCGCCTTGCGAATCACCAGGTGGCTCACGGCTTTGGCGGCGCGTCCGGAGCGTTGACCGTCAACCACTATCAGTGACATCCCGCCTCGGGGCCGCTCCACCACCTCGGCCGAGTCCCCGCTCTCGGGAACGGCGTACTTCCCCGTCTTGGCGACCGCTGACTCCACTGCGAGCAAGGCTACTCCCTCCGTTGGCTGGGCGCTCCTCGTTGTCGCGCCTTCTCCGTCCAGGCGACCGCCTCTTGCGGTCCTCGTTCGGGATCGAGTTCACCGAGCGCCACCAGTCGGCGCAGGTGATCTACCACCGGCCCGAGCCAGGGGCCTGGCGGCCGTCCCACCGCTGCCGCCAACGCCCTCCCATCTGGGATCAAGCTCAGGTCGGGCAATCGCAGGTTGGCGACGCTGTCGAGGAAGGAGGAGTTTGCGGCCAGGGCGGCACTCCAAGCTGCTGCCGCGCCGTACCTCTCCACCAGCGCGTAGGCGCGTCTCCGCCCGATCACGTCTGTGCCCATGTCCGCCGCTCCGGCAACCATGCCGGCTAGCGCCGCGATCTCCCGCGCCGAGAAGCGCAACTGCTCGCCCATCC